>NZ_JAIUJZ010000360.1:0-242 GCF_020176775.1 Saccharopolyspora sp. 6M | reverse complement strand
CCCGCCCCCCCGCCCCGCCCCCCCCCCCCCCGGGGGGGCCCGCCCCCCCCCGGGGCGCCCCGGGTTCTGCCCCCCCGGCCCCCTTCACTCGGTGTCGTGCCGGTGCGGCTGGAGATCGCGGGCAGCGGCGGCACCCGCCCGGTGGATGGAGTGAACGGGCCCTGAGGGCGCACGAGTTGGTGGGCCGGGGCGTTGCCAGGTGGGCGGCGGGGGGGGGGGGCGGGGGGGGGGGGGCGGGGGGG
>NZ_JAIUJZ010000359.1:0-247 GCF_020176775.1 Saccharopolyspora sp. 6M | reverse complement strand
GCGGCGGCGAACACCGTGGCGTGCAGCACCGCGTCCAGCAGCGCCGGGTGCAGGCCGTAGGACTCGGCGTCGCGGACCTCCGCGGGCAGCCGCACCTCCGCGAAGTGCTCCGCGCCGCGCTGCCACACCGCGCGCAGCCCGCGGAACACCGGCCCGTAGTCGAGCCCGGTCGCGGCGTAGTCGTCGTACAGCGACGCGATGTCCACCTCGGACGAGCCGGGCGGCGGCCAGGCGGAGGCGTCGAAGT
>NZ_JAIUJZ010000358.1:0-387 GCF_020176775.1 Saccharopolyspora sp. 6M | reverse complement strand
GCCATGCGGTTCTTCCTCCTCGATCAGGTGGTGCCGGGGTTCGGCGGTGCCGGGTCCAGCGGCGCCGGGATTCGGCGGGCACGGGTCCAGCGGTGCCGGGTCCAGCGGTGCCGGGTTCAGCGGCGGCGGTCGCCGTAGCGGCGCCGGAACTTCTCGACGCGGCCCTCGCTGTCGAGCACCCGCTGGTTGCCGGTCCAGAACGGGTGCGAGTCGGCGGTGATGTCGACGACGATCAGCGGGTAGTTCTGCCCGTCCTCCCAGGTGACGGTGTCCTCCGAGGTGGCGGTGGAGCGGGTCAGGAACCGGGTGCCGGTGGAGCGGTCCTGGAACACGACGGGGCCGTACTCGGGATGGATGTTCGGTTTCACGATCTCCTCCTGTGCTGGT
>NZ_JAIUJZ010000357.1:0-413 GCF_020176775.1 Saccharopolyspora sp. 6M | reverse complement strand
TGTTCTCAGGTGAGGCGTTTGCTGGTGGTGTGGATCATGGCCCGGCGGACGATGGCTTCGTGGTGTTGGCGTAGTCGCGGACGCAGTGGCGGTGTTGGTTGATCCAGGCAGGGCTGCGTTCGACGACCCATGGTCGGTGGAGAACGACGAACCCGACTTGGCCTGCGAGTGTCGACGATTTCGATGCTGATCCCGAACGGCGATGTCGCCCAGTTGATCAGGGTGCCGGTGTAGCCGGAGTCTGCCCGCAGGTGCCGGATGCTCGGGCAGAGGTAGCGCAGCCTGACCAGGAGGTTCCGGGCGGTGGTGCGGTCTTGGGCGTCAGCCGAGGTGACCAGCACGCAGATCAGCAGTCCGACGGTGTCGATGGCGATATGCCGTTTGCGGCCGTTGATTTTCTTGCCCGCGTCGAA
>NZ_JAIUJZ010000356.1:0-477 GCF_020176775.1 Saccharopolyspora sp. 6M | reverse complement strand
CCGCGGGGGGGGGCGGGGCCGCGCGGGGGGGGCGGCCCCCCCCCCCCCACCCACCCCCCCCCCCCCCCGGCGCCGGGGGGGGGGGCGCCCCCCGCCCCCCCCCCCCCCCCCGCCTCGCCCACCAGCGGAAACGCCCTTGAGGGACCCCGCCTGCGGCCGGTCCTGGACCCTCCAGTAGAGTTCTCTTCACAAGGAAATACGGCACGGGCTGAGGTTGATGGTCGTGCTTGGCGCGGGGTGGAGCAGCTCGGTAGCTCGCTGGGCTCATAACCCAGAGGTCGCAGGTTCGAATCCTGTCCCCGCTACTCGTGGTGTGTTCGAGGCCCCCTCTCTGGCGAGAGGGGGCCTCTTTCCGTTTGTCCTCGTTTTGTACGGGGGCCGAGCCCCCGTAGGCCCCCACGGTGCGGTGGTGGGGTCGGGTGGGCTGCTGCTGTACTTAGGCCGGGGCGAGCACCTAGTAAGGCGGCTGCTGGTTGC
>NZ_JAIUJZ010000355.1:0-490 GCF_020176775.1 Saccharopolyspora sp. 6M | reverse complement strand
TTCCGGCGCCGCGACCGGCGGGAGGCCTGCCCGGGACGGGAACGGGACGGGGAGAGGGGTCCCGTCCGACCCGGGAGTCGTCAGCCGAACAGACCCGGCGCAGGCCTCGGGAGCTCGGCGCGCAGCAGCTCGTTGCAACCGGTGCAGGTCGGCGCCACCACCCAGTCCTGTTCGGACGGATCGGACGTCAGCTCCACCCCGGCACCGCACACCGACACCGCACTCGACTCACCGCACCACCGACGACCCCGGAACGCGTGCCGCACGGAATCCCCCCAGGACGCCAGAAATGCCGCTCACCCATCACCCACCGCCACGCACTCCCGGCAGGCGTCCCGATCGAACACGCCGTCCGGACACGCACCCCGCCGCAGGTGCACCGGCCCGTACACGAACACCCCGCACCACGCAGGCAACGCACCACCATCGGACCGCCGCACCCCGTGCCACCGCGAATCCACCGGCCCGCACGACGCGGCCCAGATCGGAA
>NZ_JAIUJZ010000354.1:0-516 GCF_020176775.1 Saccharopolyspora sp. 6M | reverse complement strand
TGGTGATCAGCGTCGTCGGCGAGGTGACCCGCCCCGGACTGGTCGCGGTGCCACCCGGATCCCGGGTCGCCGACGCGGTGCGCGCCGCCGGTGGCACCACCGGGCCGGAGGTCGACATCACCGCGCTCAACCTCGCCCGCCGGCTCACCGACGGGGAACAGCTCTACGTCGCCGTCCCGGTACCGCCCGGCGCGGACACCGGCCAGGCCGCGAGCCCACCCGGCTCCGGGGCGGCGGCCAAGACCGACCTGAACACCGCCACGGAGGAGCAGCTCGATGCACTACCAGGAGTCGGCGAGGTCACCGCGAAGCGGATCGTGCAGTGGCGCACCGAGCACGGCCGCTTCGGCTCCGTCGACGAACTCCAGGACGTCGACGGCATCGGCGCGGCCAAGCTGGCCAAGCTGCGCGACCTGGTCCAGGTGTGAAGGTCACGTCGTACCCGCGGACCGGTGTGCTCGACCTGCGGCTGGTGCCCGCGGCCGTGGTGACCTGGGCCGTGACGCTGGCCGGGCT
>NZ_JAIUJZ010000353.1:0-575 GCF_020176775.1 Saccharopolyspora sp. 6M | reverse complement strand
GTCGATGGTGGGTTGGAGTGCCCCGGCGATGATGTCGGCGACTTCGGTGAATTCGGTGGTGGTGAAGCCGCGGGTGGCCAGGGCGGGGGTGCCGATGCGCAGGCCGCTGGTGGTCATGGGGGGTCGGGGGTCGTGGGGGACGGCGTTGCGGTTGACGGTGATGCCGATGGTGTGGAGGCGGTCTTCGGCCTGTTTGCCGTCGAGTTCGGAGTGGCGCAGGTCGACCAGGACGAGGTGGACGTCGGTGCCGCCGGAGACCAGCGACACCCCCGCGGCGCGGGCGTCGTCGTGCAGGAGGCGCTCGGCGATGATGCGGGCGCCGTCGAGGGTGCGTTGCTGGCGGTCGGCGAACTCCGGGGTGGCGGCGAGTTTGAACAGCACGGCCTTGCCCGCGATGACGTGTTCGAGCGGGCCGCCCTGCTGGCCGGGGAAGACCGCGGAGTTGAACTTCTTCGCGAACTCCTCACTGGCCGAGAGGATCACCCCGCCCCGGGGGCCGCCGAGGGTCTTGTGGGTGGTCGTGGTGACCACATCGGCATAGGGCAGCGGGCTCGGGTGCAGCCCGGCGGCGACCA
>NZ_JAIUJZ010000352.1:0-756 GCF_020176775.1 Saccharopolyspora sp. 6M | reverse complement strand
GGGGGTCAGCAGCAGGTCGTAGGTCTCGTGGAAGGCGCCCATGCGCTGGCCGAGGAGCATGCGGGTGTTGGTGGCTTCGAGGTAGTCCTGGGCGTCGTAGGTGAGGCCTTGTTCGACGATCTCGGCGAGCCCGGGGTCGAGCAGGGCGCGTTGGGCGTCGGTGAGGTGTTCGACGGATTTGGCGGCGCCGGAGAACCACAGCACGTGGAAGTCCTCGACGGGGTCGTTGAAGCCGGGGTCGGCGTGCTCGACGGTGGCGCCGAGTTCGGCGAAGGTGCGGGCGGCGCGGGTGACGGCGTCGGCGATCTCGGGGTCGACGGTGGCGAAGCCGAGGTCGGTGCTCAGGGCGATGCGCAGGCCGGCGACGCCGTCGTCGAGTCCGTCGAGGAAGGACTGCGCGGGTGGTTCGAGGGCGGACCAGTCGCGGCTGTCGGGTCCGCTGAGCACGTCGAGCATGAGCGCGGTCTCGGTGACGGTGGTGGTCATCGGTCCGGCGTGGGCCATGGTGCCGTAGGGGCTGGCGGGGTAGTGGGGGATGCGCCCGTAGGTGGGTTTGATGGTGCAGATGCCGCAGAAGGCCGCGGGGATGCGCACGGATCCGCCGCCGTCGGTGCCGATGGCCAGGGGCGCCATGCCGAGTGCGACGGCGGCGCCTGCTCCGCCGCTGGAGCCGCCGGGGGGGTCAGCAGCAGGTCGTAGGTCTCGTGGAAGGCGCCCATGCGCTGGCCGAGGAGCATGCGGGTGTTGGTGGCTTCG
>NZ_JAIUJZ010000351.1:0-784 GCF_020176775.1 Saccharopolyspora sp. 6M | reverse complement strand
CCCCCACTGACCACCGGCCCCCGGTCCACCCAGGTGAATGGCCCACCCGCCCAACGAGAACGGGCCAGTGGGCCATTCACCTGAAGCGGGTCAGCGGGTCCGGCTGCTCAAGACGGCCGTCACGGCGATCTTTCACCTCCTCGACGGTGCACCCGTCGTCGAAACGACAGGTGGCTGACGAGCCTCGCCAAGGACTAGCTGCCACCGACCGTCAGAGCGCCGAAGACATGCAGAGAGGTACCCAGTTGACCCGACGTACCCGCTGGTGGATCACCACCGCCGCCTGCGCCGGGCTGCTGAGCCTGTCCGGCTGCGCACTCGGCGGCACCACACCCGGGGGCGAGGAATCGCCCGCACCGCAGCCGAAACCGGCCGGGCTCCGGGACTTCGACACCTGCACCTTCTTCACACCGGACGAGCGGACCGAGGCAGGCGCGAACGGGCCGTCCGAACGCATCGAGGACCTCACCTTCGAGACCGGCTGCTCCTTCGAAGGCGAGACCATGCTGCTGACCCTGTACAAGAACCAAGACGAGACCGTCGCGAGCTACGAGACCGGCGGCCACTGGGACAGCTACCAGAAGTTCGACATCAACGGGCGTGCCGCGGCGACCGGTGTTTCCGCAGGATCCACCGGACAGGGCATCTGCAACACCCTCGTCGACGCGGGCGGCGGCGTCATCATCCTCTCCGTCACCGGCTTCATGAAGGACGACGTCCCCGACCCCTGCGGCGAGGGCAAGAAGCTCGCCCAGCAGGTCGAACCCCGCCTCCCCCACTGACC
>NZ_JAIUJZ010000350.1:0-799 GCF_020176775.1 Saccharopolyspora sp. 6M | reverse complement strand
GTGTTCCAGGTTGACGGTGGAGTGGAGTGGGGTACTGTGGCGCTCGGTGGGGCAGACGGGGGCTCCGCCCGGCTCCGGGGAGTGCGGGGTGGTCGGCAGCGCCGGTCTCCCGGCAGGACGGAGTCGTCGGACCCGGAGCGGGCCGGGAGGGGGGGGTGGGCCGGGATGTTCCTCGGCACCCACAACCCCAAGCTCGACGACAAAGGGCGTTTGACGCTGCCGGCGAAGTACCGGGACGCACTGGCAGGGGGGCTGATGGTCACCAAAGGACAGGACCACTGCCTGTACGTCTTCCCGCGCGCCGAGTTCGAGCAGATGGCCCGCAAGGTCGCCGAGGCCCCGCTGACCAACGAGTCCGTCCGCGCCTACCAGCGGTACCTGTTCGCGGGCACCGACGAGCAGCGCCCGGACGGGCAGGGGCGGATCCCGATCGCGGCAGAGCTGCGCCGGTACGCGGGCCTGGAGAAGGAATGCGTGGTCATCGGCGCGATCAACCGGCTGGAGATCTGGAACTCCGAGAGCTGGCAGAGCTACCTCGACGCGCACGAGGAGAGCTACGCGCAAGCCCGGGAGGAGGTCCTGCCCGGGATCTTCTGACCGTCCCGGTGGCGTGAGGCCTCGGTCCGCTCACGTGTCCTGGTGCACCTTCCCCGGCGCCAGAACACCCGGAGCGGACTGGGACCTGGGGCCACCGGTCGCGGTGGATCTCGACGGACGGACGTCGTCCACAACGGACAGCAGTGGCCGCCGCGCTCCGGGAGCGCGGCGGTGGTGATCGGGCCGGTGCGCGCACCGGCCC
>NZ_JAIUJZ010000349.1:0-884 GCF_020176775.1 Saccharopolyspora sp. 6M | reverse complement strand
AAAACTGATCTTGGTGGCACGGTGGTCGTAGGTTGGTCTTGTTGTCGTTGTGGAGGTGTCTGGTGGCCCGGCGGCGACCGTGGGAGGTCGACGACGAGTTGTGGGAACTGCTCGAACCCTTGCTGCCGCAGGACACGCGGGTGCCGGAGAAGGGTGGGCGGCCCCGGATCGATGACCGGAAAGCGTTGCAGGGCATCTTGTTCGTGCTGCACACCGGTATCCAGTGGGAGTTTCTGCCTCAGGAGTTGGGATTCGGTTCGGGGATGACGTGCTGGCGCCGGTTACGTGACTGGCACGAAGCCGATGTGTGGACGCGACTCCAGCAGGTGCTGCTGGACAAGCTGCGCGGGGCCGACCAGCTCGACTTCTCCCGTGCAGTAGTCGATGCCTCCCACGTGCGGGCCATGCGAGGCGGCCCAAAACGGGGCCGAGTCCAGTCGACCGCGCCCGGCCGGGCTCGAAGCACCACATGATCTCCGATGCGCGCGGAACCCCACTGGCGGTGACGTTGACCGGTGGCAACCGCAACGACGTCACGCAGCTGATCCCGCTGATCGACACCGTTCCCGGTGTCCGAGGACGACGCGGACGGCCCCGCTTCCGGCCGGACGCGGTCTATGCCGATCGTGCCTACGACCACGACAAATACCGGCGCCTGCTCCGGCATCGCCGCATCACACCCGTGATCGCCCGCCGCGGCGACGAGCACGGATCCGGCCTCGGAGTCGTCCGGTGGGTCATCGAACGCAGCCTCGGCTGGCTGCACTGGCCACGCCGTCTACGCATTCGCTGGGAACGCCGCGCCGACATCCACGACAGCCTCCTCCAACTCACCACCTGCCTCATCCAACACCGACGCACCCAAACCTTCTGTTAGCAGTTCT
>NZ_JAIUJZ010000348.1:0-1066 GCF_020176775.1 Saccharopolyspora sp. 6M | reverse complement strand
TCAGAACACCACCACCGAACGGAGGACCTCTCCGTCGTGCATCTTGGTGAAGGCGGACTCGACCTGGTCCAACGAGATCTCCTCGGTCACGAACTTCTCCAACGGCAACCTGCCCTGCAGATACATCTCCACCAGCATGGGGAAATCACGACTCGGCAGGCAATCCCCATACCACGACGACTTCAACGCACCACCCCGGCCGAACACCTCCAGCAACGGCAACTCCAGCCTCATCTCCGGAGTCGGCACCCCCACCAGCACCACCGTCCCGGCCAGATCCCGCGCGTAGAACGCCTGCTCATACGTCGCAGGCACCCCCACCGCATCGATCACCAGATCCGCCCCGAACCCATCGGTGAGCTCCCGCACCGCCTCCACCGTGTCCACCTCGGCCGCGTTGACGGTGTGCGTGGCACCGAACTCCTCCGCCCACGCCAACTTCGCCGGATCCCTGTCCACCGCGATGATTCGCCGCGCACCCGCGAAACTCGCCCCCGCGATCGCACCATCACCCACCCCACCACACCCGATCACCGCGACCGAATCACCCGGCCCCGCACCACCGGTGTTCACCGCCGCACCGATCCCCGCCATCACACCGCACCCCAGCAACCCCGCCACCGCAGGCCGCGCCGCCGGATCCACCTTCGTGCACTGACCCGCATGCACCAGCGTCTTCTCCGCGAACGCACCGATCCCCAACGCCGGCGACAACGCAGTCCCATCCGTCAACGTCATCGGCTGCGCCGCATTGTGCGTATCGAAGCAGTACTGCGGACGACCCCGCTTGCACGCCCGACACACCCCGCACACCGCACGCCAGTTCAACACCACGAAATCACCAGGCACGAGATCCACCACCCCGGCCCCGACCGACTCCACCACACCGGCCGCCTCATGCCCCAACAAGAACGGGAACTCATCGTTGATCCCGCCCTCCCGATAATGCAGATCCGTGTGGCACACCCCGCACGCCTGCACCCGCACCACCGCCTCACCCGGACCCGGATCGGGGACGATGATGTCGACGACCTCGACCGGCGCTCCCTTGCCGGTCGCCACGACG
>NZ_JAIUJZ010000347.1:0-1123 GCF_020176775.1 Saccharopolyspora sp. 6M | reverse complement strand
CAGCCGCGACCGGCGAGCAGACCGGGACCGAGGGCACCGCGCGCACCTCGGCGGCGGAGACCACCGGCACCCCCCGCGCCACCGCGAAGACCCGCACCCGGGCGAAGTCGCAGACCAAGGCCCAAACGAAGGCGCAGACGAAGGCGCAGACCAAGACCGCGGGCACCCGGACCCGCACCGGGGGCGCGAAGTCGACCAAGAACAAGGGTGACGCGTCGAGCTGAGCGCGAGCGCATCCCCAGACGTGGCAAGGTGAACCGGGCTCGTGATCCGCGAGCCCGGCCGGTGCAGCGGCGTGGCAGGACGAGGTGGAAGACGTGACGGTCACGGTGATCGGGATCGACGGGGCGGAGCTGCCCGCGGGCGCCGCCGAGGTGCTGGGTTCGGCGCGGCTCGTGGTGGGCTCGCGCAGACACCTCGACGCGCACGCCCCGCAGCAGGCCCGGTCGCTGGACCTCGCGCAGTGGAGCCAGGCGCTGGGCGCGCTGACCTCGCTGGCGGGCGAGGAGACCGGGGTCGTGCTCGTCGACGGCGATCCTGGTTTCTTCGGCGTGCTGCGGGAGTTGCGGGAGCGCGGGGTGCGTTGCGCCGTCACCCCGGCCGCGCCGAACGTGGCCCGGCTGATGGCCCGCCTCGGCAGGCCGTGGGACTCGGTGCCGGTGGCGGCGGCGAGCGAGGACGACCTGCCCCGCGTGCTGAACCTGTGCCGGGCGCGACCGGCGGTGCTGGTGCTCAGCGGCCCGGGGGCCGGCCCGGCGCGGCTGGCTTCCGGGCTGACCGGCTGGCGGCGCACGCTCGTCGTCGGCGAAGACCTCGGCGGCGAGGGCGAGAAGATCACCACCGCCACCCCGGAGGAGGCCGCGCAGCGCAGCTGGCGCCCGGACGCGGTGGTGCTGTGCGCGGCGGAACCGAAGGAGGTCGGCGCCCGGGGCTGGCTCGCCGGCGGTGAGGTCCTGCCGCCCGCGAACGGCTGGGCGCTGTCCGAGGACGAGTTCTCGCACCGCGACGGCGAAGTGACGCCCGCCGAGGTGCGGGCGGTGGCGCTGGCGGATCTCGCGGCCCGCCCCGGCGCGCTGATCTGGGACGTCGGCGCCGGCTCCGGTTCGGTCGCCGTCGAGTGCGC
>NZ_JAIUJZ010000346.1:0-1195 GCF_020176775.1 Saccharopolyspora sp. 6M | reverse complement strand
GTGTGGTGGGGGTTCCGGCGCCGAGAGCGGGGATGCCGTCGTGGTGGTGGGGTGTGGCGTTGAAGGTGGTGGTGCCGGGTCCGGTGCCTGCGAGGGCGCGTTGGGCGTGGTCGATGAGTTCGTGGAGTTCGGCGGTGACGTGCTGGTAGGTCTGTTCGGCTTCGCGGTGGACCCAGGCGATGGAGGATCCGGGCAGGATGTCGTGGAACTGGTGCAGGAGCACGGTTTTCCACAGGCGGTCGAGGGTGTCGTGGGGGTAGTCGTGGCCGAGGGTGGTGTGGGCGGTGGTGCACCAGAGTTCGGCTTCGCGCAGGAGGTGTTCGCTGCGGCGGTTGCCTTGTTTGGTGCGGGCTTGGGAGGTGTAGGTGCCGCGGTGGAATTCGAGGTAGAGCTCGCCGGTCCAGACGGCGGGGTCGCGGTGGTCGGCTTCGGCGGCGGTGAAGAATTCGGCCGGTGAGTGGAGTTCGACGGTGGGTGAGCCTTCGAGGTCGGCGAGGCGGTGGGCGCGGGCGAGCATGTCGCGGGTGGGTCCGCCGCCGCCGTCGCCGTGGCCGTAGGGCACGAGGGATCGGGTGGCGTGGCCGTGTTCGGCGAAGTTGCGGCTGGCGTGGGCGAGTTCGGCGCCGGTGAGTTCGGCGTTGTAGGTGTCGACGGGTGGGAAGTGGGTGAAGACGCGGGTGCCGTCGATGCCTTCCCACCAGAAGGTGTGGTGGGGGAACTTGTTGGTCCGGTTCCAGGAGATCTTCTGGGTGAGGAACCAGCGGGATCCGGAGTGGCGGACGAGTTGGGGTAGTGCGCCGCTGTAGCCGAAGGAGTCGGGTAGCCAGACTTCTTGGGTGTCGATGCCGAATTCGTCGAGGTAGAAGCGTTTGCCGTGGAGGAATTGGCGGGCGAGGGCTTCGGAGCCGGGCAGGTTGGTGTCGGATTCGACCCACATGCCGCCGACGGGGACGAATTGGCCGGTGCGGACGTGTTCGCGGACGCGGTCGAAGAGGTCGGGGTGGTGTTGTTTGAGCCAGGCGAGTTGTTGGGCTTGGGACATGGCGAAGGTGAAGGCGGGGTCGCGGGTCATGAGTTCGGTGACGTTGGCGACGGTGCGGGCGACTTTGCGGATGGTTTCGCGTTGGGGCCAGAGCCAGGCGGAGTCGATGTGGGCGTGTCCGGTGGCGCTGATGCGGTGGGTGGTGGTGTGGGC
>NZ_JAIUJZ010000345.1:0-1495 GCF_020176775.1 Saccharopolyspora sp. 6M | reverse complement strand
CGCTGGTACCACAACCTCCGCCACCACCCCCACGTAGAAGTCCAGGACGGCACCCGCAAGCAGGACATGCGCGCCCGCGAACTCACCGGCGCCGAGAAGACCACGTGGTGGCACCGCGCCGTCGACGTCTTCCCCCAATACGCCGACTACCAGGCCAAGACCGACCGCGACATACCCGTCTTCCTCCTCGAACCCCTCACCTGACGCCCCACCCGAACACCGGCGCCGAGCACCTGCACGCGCCGCCACAGGGACCCCGAACACGACGGAGGGGCCCCACCGGCAACCCGGCGAGGCCCCTCCGTCAACGCACCGCTCAGAGCACCGCTCAGATCAAACCGAGCCCGCGCACCGCATCGCGCTCCTCGACCAGCTCGTTCACCGAAGCATCGATGCGCTCCCGCGAGAACTCGTCGACGTCCAAGCCCTGCACGATCTCGAACCGGCCGTCCTTCGCCGTGACCGGGAACGACGAGATGATGCCCTCCGGCACCCCGTACGAACCGTCCGACACCACACCCGCCGAAGTCCAGTCACCCTCCGGAGTCCCGTTGACCCAGGTGTGCACGTGGTCGATCGCCGCGTTCGCCGCCGACGCCGCCGACGACGCACCACGCGCCTCGATGATCGCAGCACCGCGCTTGGCCACCGTCGGGATGAACTCGTCCGCCAGCCACGACCGCTCCACCTGCTCGGCCGCGATCTTCCCGCCGACCTCCGCGTGGAACAGGTCCGGGTACTGCGTCGCCGAGTGGTTGCCCCAGATCGTGAGCTTCTTGATGTCGGTGACCGTCGTACCCAGCTTCTGCGCCAGCTGCGTCAACGCACGGTTGTGGTCCAGCCGCGTCATCGCCGTGAACCGCTCCGCAGGCACGTCCGGAGCGTGCGACTGCGCGATCAGCGCATTGGTGTTCGCCGGGTTCCCGACCACCAGCACCTTCACGTCCTCCGCGGCACCCGCGTTGATCGCCTCGCCCTGCGGCTTGAAGATGCCGCCGTTGGCCTCCAGCAGATCACCGCGCTCCATCCCCTTGGTGCGCGGCCGCGCACCCACGAGCAGGGCCACGTTCGTGCCCTGGAACGCCGCGGTCGCATCGTCGAACACGTCCACGCTGCTCAACAACGGGAACGCGCAGTCGTCGAGCTCCATCGCGGTGCCCTCGGCCGCCTTCACGGCCTGCGGGATCTCCAGCAAGCGAAGCTTGATCGGAGTGTCGGCCCCGATGAGCTGCCCGGAAGCGATCCGGAACAGCAGCGCGTAGCCGATCTGGCCAGCGGCACCGGTGACGGTGACGGTGACGGGCGCTTTGGTCATAGGAGGAATCTTTCCTGCTCGCCGGACGGTTACCGACCGCGATGCTATCCCGCACCCGCCACCCCGCACGCGCCGCCGCAACGGATCACAACCCGCACCCGCCCGGACCGATTCAGCGCCCACCCGAGCAGGCCGGACCGACCCGGCCCGAACCGCACACCCACACGCATCCCCCAGACC
>NZ_JAIUJZ010000344.1:0-1551 GCF_020176775.1 Saccharopolyspora sp. 6M | reverse complement strand
CCCCGAGACCCCGACCCCCGAGAACCAGACCCCCGAGACGACGCGGGCCGCTTCGGCGAACAGCAACGCATGGCGGGACACGGCATTGGGCGCCGACCGCGCGGTGCGTTCCGGTGTGGACCGGGTGCGGCCCTACGCCCACCAGGTCTGGCAGAAGATCCTGCCGCTGCTGCGCCGGCTGTGGCTGGCGGTGCTGCCGCTGCTGAGCAAGGCGCGGAACTCCACCGCCGGTCGCCGCGTCGAGCAGACCGTCGGACCCTGGGCCGACCGCGCCGCCGCGAAGTTCCGCGAGCAGGGCCACGGCGGGCAGCACCGCACCCAGCAGCCGCGGCTGCGGGCCATGAAGGCCGGTGCCGGACTCGCCGCGCTGGGCGTGGTGGGCGTCGCGGTGCTCAGCGTGAGCACCGGTACGCACGACGACGTCCGCGCCGCCGCGCACGTGGACGACATCCCCGCGTCCTCGAACCAGGCCGGTCAGAACCCGGCGGACCTGTTCGACGAGACCCCCGACGACGACTCCGACGAGGACTCGGGCCCGGTGCCCGGCCCGCCCGCCAAGGGCATCGACGTCTCGAACCACAACGGATCCGTGGACTGGAAGAAGGTCGCCGCGTCCGGGCAGAACTTCACGTTCGTGCTCGCCACCGACGGCACCGACTTCACCAGCCCCAAGTACGCCGAGCAGTACCACGGCGCGAAGGACGCCGGCCTGCTGGCCGCGCCGTACCACTTCGCCCGCCCCGACGAGTCCGCCGAGGCGCAGGCCGACAAGCTGCTGAAGGTGGCCGACTACCAGCGGGACGGCAAGAGCCTGCCCCCGGTGCTCGACCTGGAGGTCGACCCGTCCGGCGGTGGCTGCTACGGCCTGTCCGTGCCGGAGATGCACGAGTGGACCGACACCTTCACGGGCAAGGTGAAGGCCGAGACCGGGACCGACCCGATCATCTACGCCAACCCCTCGTTCTGGAACGAGTGCATGGGCGGCACCGACAGCTACTCGGACCACCCGCTGTGGCTCGCCTCCTACGGCGTCGACGAGCCCACCGTGCCCAAGGGCTTCAAGGACTGGAACTTCTGGCAGTACACCGAGGACGGCAGCGTCTCCGGCGTGAACGGCTCGGTCGACCAGAACCACTTCCAGGGCAGCGTCGGCGACCTGAAGAAGCTGGCCGAGGACTGATCCCCCGGGCGCGGGCCGTTCCCCCGAACGGCCCGTCCCGCAGCCCCGGCCGGTGGAGAGGACCGAAGACCCCGGCCGCACGCCACCCCGAAGAACCCCGCCGCGCGGCCACCCCGAAGATCCGGCCACCCGACCGAGGACCGGCCACCCGAAGAACCCCGGCGCCGCCCCTCGGCTCCGGATCCCGAAACCCGGCCCCCCGCCGCCCCCCCCCCCGCGGGGGGCCGGCGCCCGGCCCGCGGCGGGGGGGGGGCCCCCCCCCCCGCGCGCGGGGGGGGCCCCCCCCCCCCCCGGCCACCGCGGTCGAGATCACCTCGGGCGGAACCCTCGACTCAGGGCAGTTGCGGCGCGGTCTCCGACACCGTCTGCGA
>NZ_JAIUJZ010000343.1:0-1569 GCF_020176775.1 Saccharopolyspora sp. 6M | reverse complement strand
CCGCCGGGCGGAGGAGGCGTCAGGGCGCCTGGTGGCCCCCGCGGTCTTCAACACCGACGTGGCCGAGCACCTCGGCCAGGCGGGTTCGATTCCCGTCCGCCTCCGCCACCGGCCCAGCACCCACCGGCCCAGCACCGCACGCCGACTACACTGCCCGCCGTGGTGATCGAGCGGCCCGGACCGGTGCGCTGGCTGTACTACCAGTACGGCGGCACGCTGCCCCCCACCTACCGCGACTGGGTGCTGCGCGACGCGACCTGCTCCACCTGGGTGCTGCGGGTCTGCCTGCGCGGCCTGCTGCACGTGCTCCCGCTGATCGCGCTGCTGTTCGGCGTGCTGTGGTGGGCCGGTGGATCCTGGCCGATCGCACTGGGCTCCGTGCTGCTCGGCGTGCTGGTGGTGCTGCGGATCGTGCTGACCAGCTCGGTGGAGAGCGTCGACGCCCGCCTCGCCCGCCACGGCTTCCCGCCCGGCCACGCCTCCGCCGTGCGCTCCCAGCTGGACGCCGACGCCGCCGCCCGCTACCGCGCCACCTGGCGCGGCGAACACTCCTGATCACGCGATCGCGCGCAGCACGACCCCCGCCGGGCTCCTAGGCTGCGCCGCATGGACGCGCGCCGCCGGATCCCCGCCACGGACCGGGTGCTGGCCGACCCCCTGCTGCACGGCGCCGCCGACCGGCTCGGCCACGACGTGGTGCGCCGCGCCGTGCACGACGCCCAGCAGCAGGCCCGCCACGGCCACCTGCCACCCGAGCAGGTCGCCGCCGCCGCCCGCGCCGCACTCCCCGACACCGCCTGCGGCATGCGCCGGGTCATCAACGCCAGCGGAGTGCTGCTGCACACCAACCTCGGCCGCGCCCCCCTCTCCGACGCCGCCATCGACGCGGTGCGCGCCACCGCGGGCACCAGCGACGTCGAACTCGACCTCACCACCGGACGACGCGGCCCCCGCGGCCGCGGCACGCGCGACGCCCTGATCGACGCCGTACCCGCCGCCGAAGACGCCCACGTCGTCAACAACGGAGCCGCCGCCCTCTCCCTCGCGGCCACCGCCCTCGCCGCGGGCCGCGAGATCGTGCTCGCCCGCGGCGAACTCGTCGAGATCGGCGACGGATTCCGCATCCCCGACCTGCTCACCGCCACCGGCGCGCGACTGCGCGAAGTCGGCACCACCAACCGGGTCCACCTCGCCGACTACCAGGACGCCATCGGACCCGACACCGGATTCGTGCTCAAGGTCCACCCCTCGAACTTCCGCATCACCGGCTTCACCGCCCACGTGGCCGTCGCCGAACTCCGCACCCTGCCCGCACCCGTCGTCGCCGACATCGGCTCCGGCCTGCTGCACCCGCACCCCAAACTGCCCGCCGAACCCGACGCGCAACGCACCCTCGCCGCCGGAGCCGACCTCGTCACCGCCAGCGGCGACAAACTCCTCGGCGGCCCCCAAGCCGGCCTGCTGCTCGGCACCACCGACCTGATCACCCGGCTGCGACGGCACCCGCTGGCCCGCGCACTGCGCGTCGACAAGCTCACCCTCGCCGCCCTCGAAGCCACCATCCGCGGC
>NZ_JAIUJZ010000342.1:0-1574 GCF_020176775.1 Saccharopolyspora sp. 6M | reverse complement strand
CCACCCGCGCTCCCCGACCGCCCCCGGTTCCACCGGCGGGCCGTCGAAGCACGTCCGGGGCGTGGTCCCGGTGCGGCACCGGCGGTCGCCGGTTCCCGCGGCGCGTCCGGACGAGCGGCCGCGGCGGCCCGACTGCGCCGGACGGGTCGGCCCGGCGGCACCCCGGCGCCCGGAACCGGCCACCGGCGTTCGCGCCGAGCTGCACGCCTACTCCGATCACTCGTTCGGTCGTTCAGCGTCCGACACCCAGAGTAGTCGCCTTCCTGTTGAAATGAATTGGCGACCAGGGATTTCCGCGCGGTGCACGAATAGTTCACGCGCGAGAAATCCGTCCGGCGGACCAACTTTAGTAGGTATTTCGACAACGATTTTCAATCCCGATCCGCGTCCTCGGAAAGCCGCCGAGAAGGCGTGGCGAACGCGAGTCCCACGACAGCGGATTCACCGCCGGCGCCCATTCCCGCCGAAGCTGGACCAGACCTCTGCCCGCCAGGGCGCGCCGGTTCGCAGCAGCACGAGCTGATCGCCGCACCGCCGCACCCGTGCCACTTCGCACCACCCGCCACCAGGCGGAACCCGTCGTCCGACCGATCGGCGCGCGGCCGAGCGCACCGTCGGCGGCGTCGACTCGGTCCCGCGGCCTCCCGGTCCCGGCCGGCAGCTCGGGGGTGCCGTCCCGGGCGCTCCAGCCGCGTGGACGGAGGATTTCCACCCGAGCCGGGCCTGCGTCTCAGGTGCGCGGCGGGCACCAGCCGGTCGCCACGAGAGCGGCAACGGGGGCGAACAGCGGAGTGGGAAGTCCGTCCCAGGCGTGCCAGCTCCACTGCTCGATCTTGTCCGGCTCGCGGACCTCGGGTCGACCCGACGCCTCGACGAGGTAGTGCAAGGTCACGAAGTGCACGCCGTCTGCGGGGAAGACGTCGTTGGTCCAGGTGATCGGTGTCGTCCGACCGGCGCGCAGGCCGGTTTCCTCTTCGAGCTCGCGGGCTGCCGCGTGCTCCGGCGCCTCCCCCGCGTCGACCTTGCCACCGGGGAACGACCACGTTCCGGCTCCATGCGCGCCGCGCCGTCGCCCGAGGAGCACGCACCCCCTGTCCACCACGATCGCGCTCGTGCCTACGAGGGGTCCTCCGGGTACCAGCGACATGGCCCCGATCATCTCATTGCTCCGGCCCGCGACTCAGCACGTCGATGGAGCGACGTCGCCCACCGTTGCCGACCTCGTGCGACCGACATCGCCCCGTCCAGGCCGGTGGTCGGCGTCAGCATCGCCAGCCTGCGAGCAGCCCGGTAGGGGTTGATCGTCCAGCGGAACGGCACGCCGGGGTTCGAGCCGAGCACATCCGCCGTCCAGGAGTTCGGCTCACCCGGTCGAACCGCGTCCACGGCTCGTGCGCTGCGGTGATCGCGTCGCGGCGGAGAGCCGGTGCGGCTCCGGGAGCACCCCATACGATTGGCGGGTGACCGACGTGCCTCCAGCAGGGCCTCCCGGCGGCGGAGAGCATCGCCGACCTCGACCCGGCCGACCTCGGCCCCCGCGCCACCCCGGAGCGGACGAAGGCGGCCCGCCGCCC
>NZ_JAIUJZ010000341.1:0-1596 GCF_020176775.1 Saccharopolyspora sp. 6M | reverse complement strand
CCCCCGGCACCCACGCCGACAACAGCTGCGCGACCAGCACCCCCGCCGCGGCCACCACCACACCCGACCGACGCTCCGACCACACAGCACGCAACTCCACCGACGTCCGCATGCCCCGAGCCTCACCCGCCACCCGCACGCCCGGTAGCCGTCAACCACACAGGAACCCATAACCGGAATGCATCACCACAGGGCCAGAACACCCAGGCGAGCTACAGTTGCTGCATGGCAGAAGATCCGGACCCGCTGTCCCTGCGACTCCTCGTGCTCATCGCCGAACTCGGCAGCATCGGCGCCGCCGCCGCCCAACTGCGGATCAGCCAACCCTCCGCCAGCAAACGCCTCAACAGCCTCGAACGCCGCCTCGGCCTCCACCTCGTCGAACGCACCCGTCGCGGCGCCGACCTCACCCCCGCCGGCGGCACCGTCCTCGACTGGGCACGCGACGTGCTCACCGACCTCGACGCCCTGCACACCGGCGTGCACGCCCTGCGCGCCCGCCACGAACAACGCCTCCGCGTCGCCGCCAGCATGACCATCGCCGACTACCTCGCCCCGCGCTGGCTCACCTCGCTGCGCACCGCCTTCACCGGACTCCGCCTCGAACTCGACGTCGCCAACTCCACCGCCGTCACCGACGCCGTCCGCCACGACCGCGCCGACCTCGGCTTCCTCGAATCACCCGAGGTCCCCGACGGCGTCTCCGTGCGCTACCTCGCCCGCGACCGCCTCACCGTCGTCGTCCCACCCGACCACCGCTGGGCCCGGCGCCGCGAACCCCTCGACCCCACCGAACTCGCCGCCACCCCGCTCATCGTCCGCGAACACGGCTCCGGCACCCGCGAAACCCTCGAACACGCGCTCGCCACCGCAGGCGCCACCCCCACCGAACCCCTGCTCGAACTGCACTCCACCACCTCGGTGCGCAACAGCGTCGTCGCAGGCGCCGGACCCGCCGTGCTCAGCACCCTCGCCGTGGCCACCGACCTCGCCGCGGGCCACGTCGTCGAAGTCCCCGTCACCGGCCTCGACCTCCACCGCCCCCTGCACGCCGTCTGGCGCGCCGGGCACCGCCTCACCGGACCCGCCGCGGCCCTGCTCTCCGTCGCCCTCCGCGACGCCACCGACAGCGGCACCGCCACCCGCTGACACGATCACCCCATCGAGCACTGGCGAACGTCTGTTCGACTCCGCACCATGGAGTCATGACCAACACCCGCTCACCCCAGACCGGACATCACGTGCTTCACCCGGCTGTACTCCTCCAACCCGAACCGGCCGAAATCCCGCGCCGACGCCGAATGCTTGAACCCGCTGTGCGGCATCTCCGCCACCAACGGCCGATGCACGTTCACCCACACCGTCCCGGCCTGCAACGCCCGCGACATCCGCATCGCCCGCGCATGATCACGCGTCCACACACTCGCCACCAACCCGTAGCGCACCCCGTTCGCCAACTCCACCGCCTCCTCCTCCGAGGAGAACCGCTGCACCACCACCACCGGCCCCAACACCTCGTGCTGCACCAACTCGTCCGACTGCTCCACGTCCGCCACCACCGTCGCCTCGTAGAAGAACCCCCGCCCACCACGACGA
>NZ_JAIUJZ010000340.1:0-1724 GCF_020176775.1 Saccharopolyspora sp. 6M | reverse complement strand
GGGGCCGGTGTCGCGGAGGCCGCGAAGGCCGTGCCCGCGCCGCCGAGTCCGAGCACCAGGGCACCGGCCGCGAGGGCGGCGGCCCGAACGATTCGCGTCTGTCGCATCTGTGGAGAACTCCTCTGATCCGGTTCGCCGCGGGGTGTTCCCGCGACGAGGACCACGGTGCCCGGGCCCGCTGAAGCGGAGCTGAAGCAACCTGAAGATCGCTTCAGCTGCGGGTGTCATGCTGAGCCGCATGCGGGGCCTCATCGACCAGGACCACCGCGGCGCGCGCACGCCGCGCACCGGACGCGGACCGCGGCAGCGGCCCGCCGCGAACGGGTCGCGCACCCGGGCCGGGGGCACCCGTGCGTGACCCGCTGCGGCTGCGGCGCCTGTCGATCCGCGCCCGCACCACCCTCACCGCCACCGGCATCGTCGCGCTGGCCACGGTCGCCATCGGGTTGTCGCTCATCGGCTACCTGCACGGCAGGCTCACCGAGGAGCTCGACGCCGCGCTGAACGAGCAGCTGAGCACCGCGCGGGAGGCCGTGCTGGCCGGGGTGGAGCTCCCGGTGCGCACCGACGACGTCACCGTGCGGGCGATACCGGCGGGCGCCGAATCGGCCCTCCCGATCCCGGAACCCGGCCAGGCGCCCGCCCCCGGGCCGCCGATGAGCCCGCTCGACCCGGCCGACCCGGAACCCGGCGAACCGGTGAGCCCGCAGGACGACCCGCGGCCCCGGCCCGTGGAACCGCTGGACCCACCCGCGACAGGAGTCCGGTCGGACCTGCCCGGCGACATCTCGCACTCCGGCGAGGAACCGATCGCGCCGCTGCGCACCGCGCAGGCCACTGTGGACACACCCGCCGGTGCCCAGACGCTGATCGCCAGCGCCTCCACCCGATCCGTGCAGCGCGCCACCGAGGCGGCCACGACCGGGCTGCTGTTCGGGATGCCGGTGCTGCTGGCCGTCGTCGCCGCGCTGACCTGGTTCAGCACCCGCCGAGCGCTGCGCCCGGTGGAGGCGATCCGGCACGAGTTCACCCGGCTGTCCGCGCACGACCTGCGCGGACGCATGCCGGTTCCGGCGAGCGGCGACGAGATCGCGCGGCTGGCGCTCACCCTCAACGACACCCTGGACCGGCTGGACGACTCGGTGCGCAGGCAGCGGCAGTTCGTCGCCGACGCCTCCCACGAACTACGCAGCCCGCTGGCCGCCCTGCGCACCCCGCTGGAAGTGGCACAAGCCCACCCGCAACGGGCCGACTGGCCCAGCATCGCCGAAGGCACCCTCGACGACCTGGACCGCCTGGAGCGGCTCACCTCCGACCTGCTGGCACTGGCCCGCATCGACGGCATGCCGCACACCCCCGGCGAAGCACTGGACCTCGGCTCGCTCACCGCCGACACCCTGGAACGCAGGCCCCCGACCCACCTGCACCGGCACGCCGAGATCGAACCGGGCGTCGTCGTCGACGGCCACCCCACCCACCTGTCACGGCTGATCACCAACCTGCTCGACAACGCCGAAACCCACGCCGAGCAGCGGCTGTCGCTGAGCCTGCGCGTCGAGAACGGGCAGGCGCGGCTCGACGTCCTCGACGACGGCCCCGGCGTGCCCGCCGAATCCCGCGAGCACGTCTTCGAACGCTTCGCCCGCCTCGACACCGCCCGCGCCCGCGAACGCGGCGGCGCGGGACTCGGCCTGGCCCTCGCCCGCGAGATCGCCCACCTGCAC
>NZ_JAIUJZ010000339.1:0-1751 GCF_020176775.1 Saccharopolyspora sp. 6M | reverse complement strand
GACTTGCGGGACTTCGACGGCCGCGGCGGAGGCTGCTCCACCAGCGGCTGCCGACCAGCGAGGTCCCGGCGGGAGCGCACACCGAGGGCACCTCGGTCACCGACCTGCTCGCCGCCTACGGCGACTCCGGCGAGGGCCGCGAGTCCAAGCGCCGCCGCAGGCGCCGCGGCTGATCGCCGTCCCGGGCGGCACCCGCGCCGCCCCGGTGAACGGCCCACCCGCCTGATCCGCCCGGTCCAACCGCCCGGTCACCTCGCGGGAGTCCGCCGGGCGAGCGGTGCTCATCCGCCCCCAGGCGGTGCGGGCGCCGGAGGCCGCGTTCTAGGGTTTCGGACGTGTCCACACCTGATCTTCCCGGTCCTGCGCCCGACCTCTCCGGTGCGCGCAGGTTGCAGACCCGCAAGCATTCCGCGGTCGGCTGGCCGGTGGCCGGGCTGCTGCTGCTCGGCATCATCGGCCTGGTCATGGTGGGTGTCGCGACCTCCAGGGTGGGGGTGCTGCCCGCCCTGGTGGGCGCGCTGGCGGCGCTGATCCCGGTCGGCGTGGTCTTCGCCGCGATCGTGTGGATCGACCGGTGGGAACCGGAGCCGCCGATGCTGATGCTCGGCGCGTTCCTGTGGGGCGCCGGAGGTGCGACGGGCTGCTCGCTGCTGCTCAACGACTCGGTGATCGGGCTGGGCGAGCTGCTGTTCGGGCCGAGCGACCACGTGTTCTTCGAGCGGGCGCTGATGGCGCCGCTGGTGGAGGAGGGCGCGAAGGCGCTGTTCGTGGTGTCGCTGTGGTTCTGGCGGCGTTCCGAGTTCAACGGGCTCGTCGACGGCATCGTCTACGCGGGCCTGACGGCGGCCGGGTTCGCGTTCACCGAGAACATCCTGTACTTCGGCAAGGCCTTCTCCGAGGGCGGCTGGGGCAACGCGGCGGGTGGCGTGATCGCCGTGTTCATCCTGCGCGGGGTGCTGGCGCCGTTCTCGCACCCGCTGTTCACCTCGATGGTCGGGATCGGCATCGGGCTGGCCTCGCGGACCACGGACACGACGAAGCGGCTGCTGTGGCCGGCCGGCGGGTTCGTGGTGGCGGTGCTGCTGCACGCGGCGTGGAACGCGTCGACGCTGCTGGGCGGCACCGGCTTCCTCAACGTGTACTTCCTGATCATGCTCCCGATCTTCGCGGGCACCGGGTGGCTCGTGGTGTGGCAGCGCAAGCGGGAGCAGCGGATCGTCGCCGACCAGCTTCCGGTGCTGCAGCGCGCCGGACTGATCCCGCGCAGCGAGGTGGAGATGCTGGCCTCGCTGGCGGGCCGCCGCGGCTGGCAGCGCAAGGTCCGGCAGAGCGCGGGCGCGGAACCGGCGAAGGCCGTGCGGGACTACCAGATCGCCGTGACCGAGCTGGCGTTCCTGCAGCACCGCGCCGCCGAGGGCCGCACCACCAGCGCCGTCCGCCGCGCCCGCCGGGAGAAGTTGATCGAGGAGTTGAAGGCGGCGCGCCGGTCCGCGGTCGGTTCGCAGGACGCGTTCCAGACGGCGCGGGTGAAGATCCACGAGCTGACGCAGAGCGTGCGCCGTCCGGGAGCCCGCCCGCAGCGCCCGGTGGATCCCGTCCGGAACTCGGCCGCGGCACCGCAACCGGATCGCGCCGGAGCCCGTCCTCGGCCGGACCTCGCCGGTGAGCAGCGGCGCCCCGCCCCGCGGCAGCAGCCGGTTGGGCGTCCGCAGCAGGCCGCGCCCCGCAGGCAGCCGAACCCGCCACCCACC
>NZ_JAIUJZ010000338.1:0-1832 GCF_020176775.1 Saccharopolyspora sp. 6M | reverse complement strand
CCGGTCGCGTTCGGCGCGCAGGGCGTCCCGCAGCCCGGTGGCGCCGAGGCGCACGCCGTCGAGGGTGGCGGCGAACAGCTGCGCGTCCTCGCCGGGTTCCAGCCGCAGTTCCGCGCGGTCCGCGAGCACGTGGCGGCCGCCGTGCACGGCTTCGGCGAGCTTGCCGAGCGCGTCGGCGCGGTCCTTCGCGCCGTGCGGGAGCGCTTCCCAGGCACCGCTGATCTCGCGGGCCGCGGCGAGCACCGCACCGTCATCGTCCAATTCGGACAGTTCGATCCCGGCGTCGACCGCGAACCCGGCCGCGGCGTGCCTCCGCAACCGGTGGGCCGCGGCGTCGCGGGCGGCGCGGGCGGCCTCGTGCCGCGCGGTGTCGGCGGCGCGCCGGTGCTCCAGCGCGCCGAGCCGCCCGGCCACCTCGACGAGCCGGTCGGTCGACCGGTCCCGCCGCAGCTCCACGTCGTGCAGGCCGGCGCGCAGCTCGGCGAGCTCGTCCAGCACCTGCCGGTCCGCGGTGCCGAGGGCGGCGCGCACGGCGTCGGCGCGCTCGGCGCGGCGCAGCGCGTCCCGCTCGGCCTCCTCCGCTTCGGCGCGCCGTTCGGCGGCGACGTCCCGGGAGCGCCGCGCGACCTCGGCGGCGGTGTCGGCGGCGCGCCGTTCGGCGTCGGCGGCGAACCGGGCGTCGAGCCAGTCCGCGGCGGAGTCGGTGCAGGCCGCGACGCGCCGGTCCAGCTCGTCCAGCGCGGACCGGTCCGCGGGCCGCCCGAGTTCGGCGGCGAGCTCGGTGAGCCGGTCCCCTGCTCGCCGCGCGGCGTCCGCGGCCGCCGCGACCTGCTCGGCCCGGTGGTGCGCGAGGCCGTCGCGGGCGGCGGCCTCGGCTTCGGCGACGTCGGCGGCCCGGCGGGAGTCCCGCACCGCGCTGTCGTCGGGCGCGGCCTCCCACTCGGCGCGCAGCGCGTCCCGGCGGGCGTCCAGCGCACCGGCCGCGGTGTCGAGCTCGGCGAGCTCGGCCGCCACCTCCTCGATCCGCTCGTCCAGCGCGGCGTCGCGGCGCTTGCGGTCCCGGTCGCGGGCGGTGCTGCCGATCCGGGCGACCTCGGGCGCCGAACCGTCGCCGGTGAGCCCGGCGAGGCGCCACCTGCCGTCCGGCGCGATCGCCGCTTCCGGGGCGGTCTCCGCGCTGCGGTGCCTGCCCGCGCCCGCGGGATCCTCGGCCGGGTCCACCGACGCCGCGCCGTAGCCGATCCCGTGCAGCACGGCCCAGATCCGGTCCCGGTCCACCGGCCCGCCCGATTCGGGCCGCAGCACCTCCACCAGCGAGGTCCCGTCCACCGGACGCAGCCGGGCCGGGTCGAGCCGGGTGCCCTCGCCGTCGAGCACCCCGTCCGGGCCGACCCACGCGTCGAGCAGGCCCGCCGAGTGCAGCGCCGCCTCGACCTTGGCCTGCACGCCGGGGGTGGTGCCGCTGCGGAACGCCACCAGCCGCCACAGCGGGGCACCGGGGCGCTGCGGGTCCTCGGCCGGGTCCTCGGCCCGGTCGCGTCGCGCGGTGAGCTCGGCGTGCAGGGCCCGGCACTCGTCCCGGCGCGCGGTGGCCGCGGCGTGCGCACGCCCCAGCTCGGCCGCGGCGGTCAGGTAGCCGGGGTGCAGCAGCGCCAGCAGCGCGGCGCGGGTGCCGGCGCGCGCGGCGGCGTCGAGGTCGTCGACGGGTAGTTCCACCAGGCCCGCCGCCCAGTCCCGCACCCGCTGCGCCTGCGCGTCGAGCCGGTCGGCATGCGCCCGGGCGGCTTCGGCGCTGCGCTCGGCCGCGGCGGTCTGCTCGCCCCGGGCTTCCT
>NZ_JAIUJZ010000337.1:0-1866 GCF_020176775.1 Saccharopolyspora sp. 6M | reverse complement strand
CGACGGGCGCGGACGGGGCGGCGAAGGACGCGGGCGGTGCGGGGGTGCTGGGCCCGCCGGCGGCCTTGATCAGGTCCTCGCCGGGGATGCGCGCCTTGACCTGGCTGGTCGGGTTGATCTGCAGGTCCATGCCGGTGGGGCCGCGCTCGACGAGCTGCCTGCCGGTCATCCGCTGCCAGCTGGTCCAGTTCGCGGGCAGGTAGCCCTCGGAGGTGAACAGCTGCAGCTGCCGCCTGCCGGACTCGTGGTCCATCGTGAACAGCCCGCTGCCCTGCGGCTGCGCGAACAGGATCAGCTCGGCGTCGAGCAGTGCGGCGAACAGGGTGGGCGCCTGGGCGTAGCCGGTGGTGGTCAGCTGCAGGGCGCGTTCGACGTCGTTGGTCGGCGCGGGCAGCCGCAGCGCGACGGGGGAGGGGCGGTAGTTCGGGTTGGACGAGAAGTCCTCGGTGAGCTCACCGCGCTCGTCGACTCGGTAGCCGCCGATGAAGCCCCAGGGCGGGACCTCGGAGCTGGGGTCGCTGAAGATCGGATCCACCACGTACAGCCAGGTGTTCGGCTGCTTGGCGGCCTGTTCGCGCATGGCCGGCGTGATCACCGGCCGGCTCGGCTGCTGGGTGTTCATCTCCCGCACACGCCCCCGACTTGTCGTTGCACCTTGATCCTTGCCGCCGAGGTTCACTGGCTCACCCGAAAGTGTGGTTTCGCGCCGCGATTCCGCTCGGCTGCGCTGCGACGCGCCGCCGTCGCGTAGTTGATCCGCACTCTCTCATGGCCACTTGGGGTGAAGTTTAGTGTTCCGCCAAAACACCCTGAGTCAGCGATCCCGCTCTCCGCCGGAGGTGGGAGGAACGGGGAGGCAGCGGACGAAACGGGCCGCCCGGCGACGGCCGGAGGTCGGGGTTTCCCGCCGCCGCCGGGCCTGTGGTGCGCCCGTGCTCGCCGGCCGCACGGGCCGCATCCTGCCCGCGCACAGGCGCGCGGGGCCGGACTCGGCGGAATTCCGCACGAACGCGCGGGACGGCTGCGCCACTCGGCGGTGCGCGCTGCGCCGAACGCGGCGCGGGCAGCGGGGTTCAGGCCGCGCCGGAACCGAGCTCGGTGCGGTCGAGCACTTCGCGGTAGCGGGTCAGCACGAGCTCGGCGACGGTTCCCGCCGCCGCCATCGGTGCGCCGATCAGCGCGTCCGGGGCGTGCGCGCGGGCCGCGTCCACGACCCGGTCGGTCAGCAGCCCTGGCGCCAGGAACCAGAACCCGACGGCGATCCGCCGGGCACCGCGCTCCCGGAGTCGCGCGATCGCCGCCGGGACGTCCGGCTCGGCGGCGGTGGCGAACGCGGCGACCGCGCCCGCCCACGAATGCCGCGCCTGCCACCGCTCGGCGACCTGGGCGACGAGCCGGTTCGCCGGGGCGTGTGCCGAACCGACCCCGGCCAGCACCACGCCGAGCTCCGGATCGCCGCCGTCGACGCCGACCTCCCGCAGCCGGTCCAGCGCGGCCGACTCCAGCAGCGGGTCCGGTCCGAGCACGTCCGCCGTGCGCAGGCTCAGCCCGGGCAACCGCGCGCCCGCCTCGGCCAGCACCGCGGGCAGGTCCACCTTCGCGTGGAACGCGCTGCCCAGCAGCAGCGGCACCACCACCGCCTCGCGGTGCCCGTCGGCGCGCACCGCCGCGAGCACGTCGCCCACCCGCGGCGCGGACAGGTCCAGGAACGCCGCCCGCACGTCCAGGTCCGGGCGCGGGGGGGGGGCCCCCCCGCCCCCCCCGGGGGGGGGGGCGCGCGGCCCCCCCCGGCGTCCCGACCGCCGCCGACAGCGGCACGATCTTCGTCAACGGGCTGCTCCAGCAGTTCACCGGCATCCCGCCGCT
>NZ_JAIUJZ010000336.1:0-1935 GCF_020176775.1 Saccharopolyspora sp. 6M | reverse complement strand
CGCGACTACGCCAACACCACGAAGCCATCGTCCGCCGGGCCATGATCCACACCACCAGCAAACGCCTCACCTGAGAACAGGAACAGGCACTGACGAAACGCGACAAGCCATCATGTCCGGCAGCACCCAAGCCCGCGCCACGACTCTCCCAGCCGGTGCCTATCGTTCGCCTTGACCGAAAAATCGACACCTACGCAGGCGGCAGAGGCCTCGTCAAAGGCTCCCTCCCCACAGCTCGAACAGCCCAAAGCGAAACCGCGGAACGACGCTCGCGGACACTAGGTCTCTTCGTTGCACCGAGCTCCAGAATGCACCCGAAGAGGGGAATGTGGCTGGTACTTCCGTCCCAATGCTGTTGATCGATGCATATACAGTCCTTGCCAGGGCCGAAACCGGCACAGGAAGAGGCACTGCTGCACATTTGGTTGACCGGCCGTGTCTCCGACTTGATGACACTGTCTTCTACCGACCTTGAACGAGCCTGTCGAGAGTTCGACATGCTCGTCTGGCGGTGGGGGACCGAACGAGTCGGACGAGCACTCGAGACTCTCACCCAAGACTTCAAGTTCTGAATACAACTTGGGGTACAGGCCACCCCTGTTCGCGGCCGTATCCAGGGTGGAGCTGGGGATCAAGCTCGGGCGCCGGTTCAGGACGGTGCGAGTGGGTGGCTCCATCCCATCGACCGCCACGAGGGGTCATCGGTCCACCTCGAGGAGCAGGCTTCGGTAAAGCGTGGCGGGGCACAGGTCGGCGCCCTTGACCGAGCTTGATCAGGCTACGCCCGACCAATGGGACAGAGCAACCAGGACGCCCGGGTCGCAACGGAGGACGTCATTACCCGCCTTCGGTATTGACAGGTCGGAATACGCGGAACGGGTAGGCGAAGCGGCAGCGGTGACGACCGCAGACCTGAGCCAATGCACGCGTACGTGTATGCGGGACGAACTCAACAGGCCGTCCGCGCCGGGGCCGAGCTGGCTGACCTACCCCGCGTACACGGATGAACACTTCGTGACCTGCAATGTTCTTTGGGGGTGAGAGACAGGAAGCAGTGCGGCGCGGGGACCGGAGCCTTCCTCGAAGCAGGAGTGGCGGCAAGGAAGTGTCACTGCAGCAAACGAGGCGGTTGCGGAAGGTCAGGGATTCACGAGCGGACGGCGGCCATTCGCGACAGCAGGAACCGTGCGATCACCACGTGAAGCGGACGTACGAACAGCCACATGACGCGGGCCGCAGGACGGCGGTACTCGAGGAAAGTGACAAGAGTCAGCACTGTGGCTTCGACGCGTAGCACGAGGTTCGCCCGGACACCAAGCCATCCGTGAGTCGCAAGACGGGCCCAGCGAGGCTGACTGTCCTCGAGAGCCCAACCAAGCACGTGCTCGGCCGACGGGTACGGACCGAGTCGAACACTGATCGCCCTCCACCCGAGCCTCAAGCCAACCCGTGCGGACGCGGGCAGCGACTCGAAGATCGCCCGCAACCACACCTCCGCGGCGCGGGCATCCGCGCTGGGCACCCCCAGCTGGAACGCCTCCGCGTAATCAATGCGCTCCAGCGATGCATAGGAGCGGATTTCGTCGCTCACCGGGGCCGCGATCACGGCGCTCATGACGGTCGATGGTAGCCGACCTGCCCAGCTGCCGGGAACTCCATCGAGCCTTGCCGCGTTGCTCTCGGCTCTGTGTTCAAGATCCAGATGAAGAGCACCGGCAGGTCCGTGAGCTGCTCCGTGATGACCTCAGCTCCTCGGCTTGCACCAGCTGCGCGTGGCGGATCCGGGTATGCGACGCGCCAGAGCGGGGTGTCGCTGCGGCGCCGCAGGCCATGCCGTTCGGCCGAGTGCTCGCGCAGGTACGCCAGTGAGCCCGCGACGACTAGTCATGGTCGACTTTGCGGTACTCCTCGTCTGAATTTGGGGAGAGCGAGCGG
>NZ_JAIUJZ010000335.1:0-2036 GCF_020176775.1 Saccharopolyspora sp. 6M | reverse complement strand
CACTGGCCGCACGACGGCGACGCCGAGCTGGCCCGGCACGTCGACGAGCGGGTCGCCCGCATCGCCGGGGACGGCGCGGCGGCGGAAGCCGCGATTTCCGCACCGAGCGGGCGAATCCGGCGCCGACCGGTACGGCGCGTGGTGCGAGCGCCACCGGGAGCGATCAGGGCCGCCCGCGTGCCCGGTCCTGTCGTGGTCGCGGTTTAAGCTGGTCGGTGGTCCGCCGCCGATCGCGGCGACCTCCCCGAACCGTTGAGAGATCGCGTGCTGCTCCGATTGCTGCGGGCCCACCTGAGGCCCTACCGGTCGTCGATCGTCCTGCTGGTGCTGCTCCAGCTGGTCCAGACGGTCGCCACCCTCTACCTGCCGACGCTGAACGCCGACATCATCGACCGCGGGGTGCTCACCGGCGACGAGGGCTACATCCTCCGCGTGGGCGCCGTGATGCTCGCGGTGTCGCTGCTGCAACTGGTCTGCTCGATCGCCGCGGTCGGGTTCGCCGCGCGCATCGCGATGTCGCTGGGCGGGGACCTGCGGGCCTCCGTGTTCGACCGCGTGCAGTCCTTCTCCGGTCGCGAGGTGGGCCGGTTCGGCGCCCCGTCGCTGATCACCCGCACCACCAACGACGTGCAGCAGATCCAGATGCTGGTGCTGATGACCTGCGCGATGATGATCACCGCGCCGATCATGTGCGTGGGCGGGATCCTGCTGGCGCTCAACCAGGACGTGGCGCTGTCCGGGCTGCTGCTGGTGATCGTGCCGGTGCTCGGCGCGTTCATCGGCGTGCTGGTATCCCGGCTGCGCCCGGTGTTCCGCGAGATGCAGCAGCGCATCGACACCGTCAACCGCGTGCTGCGCGAGCAGATTAACGGCCTGCAGGTGATCCGCGCGTTCGGCAAGGACGTGCACGAGCAGCGCCGCTTCGGCGCCGCGAACGCCGAGCTCACCGGCAGCGCCCTGCGCGTCGGGAACCTGATGGCGCTGATGTTCCCGACCGTGCTGGTCGTGGTGAACGTCTCCAGCGTCGCGGTCACCTGGTTCGGCGCCGGCCGCATCGACGACGGCAGCATGCAGGTCGGGGCGCTGGTGGCGTTTCTGGCCTACCTGATGCAGATCCTCATGTCGGTGATGATGGCGACGTTCATGTTCATGATGATCCCGCGCGCCGAGGTGTGCGCCGAACGCATCCAGGAAGTCCTCGGCACCGAGACCACCGTGCGCCTGCCGGAGCGGCCCGTCCGCGAGCTCACCGGGCACGGCGAGCTGGAGCTGCGCGACGTCGGCTTCCGCTACCCGGGCGCGGAACGGCCGGTGCTGCAGGGCATCACCTTCGAAGCAGGGCCGGGCGAGACCACCGCGATCATCGGCAGCACCGGCAGCGGCAAGAGCACGCTGATCAACCTGATCCCGCGGCTGTCCGACGCCACCGGCGGCGCCATCCGCATCGACGGGGTGGACGTGCGGGAGATCGACCCGGACCTGCTGACCCGCACCGTTTCCTACGTGCCGCAACGGCCCTACCTGTTCTCCGGCACCATCGCGAGCAACCTGCGCCACGGCGACCCGGACGCCACCGACGAGGAGCTGTGGCACGCGCTGGAGGTCGCCGCGGCCGCCGACTTCGTGCGCGAGCTGCCCGGCGGCCTCGACGCCGAGCTGTCCCAGGGCGGCGGCAACGTCTCCGGCGGCCAGCGGCAGCGGCTCGCGATCGCCCGGGCCCTGGTGCGGCGTCCCGAGATCTACCTGTTCGACGACTCGTTCTCCGCGCTCGACTACGCCACCGACGCCGAAGTCCGCGCCGCGCTGCGCCGCGACACCGCCGACGCGACCGTCGTCATCGTCGCCCAGCGGGTCAGCACCATCCGCGACGCCGACCGCATCCTCGTGCTCGACGCGGGCGAACTCGTCGGCGTCGGCACCCACCCGGAACTGATGCGCGACAACGAGACCTACCGGGAGATCGTCCTGTCCCAGCTCACCGAACAGGAAGCGGCATGAGCGCCCCCACCCGCGCCCCCGGGTAGCGGAAGCCGACG
>NZ_JAIUJZ010000334.1:0-2116 GCF_020176775.1 Saccharopolyspora sp. 6M | reverse complement strand
TCTTCGACGTGCTCGCCACCCTGCCCCAGCCGTTCACCCCCGCCGACGCCCGCCGCGCCCTGCGCACCACCCGCCGCGTCGCCCTGCCCCTGCTGGAACTGCTCGCCCGCGACGGCCGCACCGAACGCCTCCCCGACGGCACCCACCGGCTGCGCTGAACACCGCGGACCGTGCGATCAGCCGAAGCGCGGCGCATCGTGGGGACATGACGGGCCGGGTCGCCCGGCAGCGAGGGAGGCACGTCATGGCACGCAAGATCTGGACCGGCTCCATCAACTTCGGCCTGGTGACCATCCCGGTCGGCCTCTACGCCGCCACCGAGGACCACAGCCCCTCCTTCCACCAGTACCAACGCGGCACCACCGACCGCGTCCGCTACAAGCGCGTCAACGAACGCACCGGCGACGAGGTCGACTACGGCGACATCGTCAAAGGCCGCGAAGTCGAAGGCACCCTGATCACCGTCGACCAGGAAGAGCTCGACGAGATCGCCCCCGGCCGCTCCCGCACCATCGACATCACCTCCTTCGTCGACCTCGACGAGATCGACCCGGTGCACTTCCAGCGCACCTACTGGCTCGCACCCAACGCCAAGGAGAACCACCGGCCCTACGACCTGCTGCGCCGCGCCATGGAACAGACCAACCAGGTCGGCATCGCCACCTTCGTGCTGCGCGGCAAGGAATACCTCACCGCCGTGCGCGCCGACGACGCCGCGCTCGCCCTCAACACGCTGTTCTTCGCCGACGAGATCCGCGACCCCGCCCAGATCATCGGCGACACCGCAGGCTCGGCGCCCTCCGACAAGGAACTGGAAATGGCCGAGACCGTCATCGAATCCATGACCGGCGAATGGCACCCCGAGGACTACGAGGACACCTACACCGACCGCGTCGAACAACTCCTCGCCGACAAGGCCCGCGGCGTCGAACCCGCCGCCGAGGCCGAACCCGCCGCCGACACCGACGTCATCGACCTCACCGACGCGCTCCGCCGCAGCGTCGAACACGCCCGCGGCACCCGCAGCAGCAGCCGACGCGGCGGGCGCGGAGACGAGCTCGGCGAACTCACCAAGGGCGAACTCGACAAGCGCGCCAAAGAACTCGGCGTCCGCGGCCGCTCCAAGATGAACCGCGCCGAACTCGAAGACGCCGTCCGCGACGCCACCCACGGCTCGCGCGCCGCGTCCTGACCGGAGCACCACCGTGGGACGCGTGACCGTGCGAGTGCAGGACCGCGAACTGACCCTGTCCAACCTGGACAAGGTGCTCTACCCCGCCTGCGGGTTCCGCAAGCGCGACGTCATCGACTACTACCGGCGCATCGCCCCCGTGCTGCTGCCGCACCTGCGCGGCCGCGCCACCACCCTCATCCGCTACCCCGACGGCGTCGACTCCGGCTCGTTCTACGAGAAGGACGTCTCCCGCCACGCCCCCGACTGGGTCCCCACCGCCCGCCTGGTCAGCGGCGCCGACGGTACCGGCCGCGCCGTCAACCACCACGTGCTCATCGACGCCCTGCCCACCCTGGTGTGGACCGCGAACCTCGCCGCCCTCGAACTCCACGTCCCCCAGTGGACCGTCGGCGAACACGACACCCGCAACACCCCCGACCTGCTCGTGTTCGACCTCGACCCCGGGCCACCCGCCACCATCGTCGAATGCTGCCGCGCCGCCGAACTCCTGCAGGAACGGCTGCGCGCCGACGGACTGCGCGCCCACCCGAAGACCAGCGGCGCCAAAGGCATGCAGCTGTACTGCCCGGTGCGCACCGAACGCCCCGACCGCACCTCCGCCTACGCCAAGCGGCTCGCCCACGAACTCGCCGCCGAACACCCCGACGCGCTGCTGGCGAAGATGAACCGCGCCGCCCGCACCGGCAAGGTCGGCCTCGACTGGAGCCAGAACAACCCCGCCAAGACCACCATCGCCCCCTACTCGCTGCGCGCCCGCGACCACCCCACCGCCTCCACCCCCCTCACCTGGGACGAAGTCCACGCCTGCCGCGAACCCGACCAGCTGCGCTACACCGCCGACGACGTCCTCGAACGCGTCGACGACCACGGCGACCTGCTCGCCGACCTGCACACCGACCCGCACCCGCTGTGACCCCCACC
>NZ_JAIUJZ010000333.1:0-2214 GCF_020176775.1 Saccharopolyspora sp. 6M | reverse complement strand
GCCCCGGAACGCACCACCGCGGATCCGCCGCAGACCCCGCCGGTCCCGCCGCAGCGCCAGCACCTCCCGCACCACCACCGCCACCCCGTGCGGCAGCAGGTCCGAGCCGCGCCGCACCAGCCACGGCACACCGCGGAACACCAACCATCCCGCGTGGTGCCAGGCCGTGATCCGGGCACCTCCGGAACACCGCAGCGCCACCGGCTCCACCAGCAGCCCCGCGGCCGCCAGCTGCTCCCCCATCGCCCGCGCCAGCAACCGGTGCCCGAACTCGGAGGGGTGCAGCCGGTCCACCGACCACGCGTCCAGCTCGTAGGCGCCGGGCAGCGCGTCCAGGTCCACGCACCGCGCCCCGTGCCGGGCCAGCACCTCGTCGAGCACCGCGTTCACCTGCTCGATCCGCTTGCGCAGCGCGCGGTGCAGCGGAGCAGGCAGCCGGAACACCCTCCCGTGGTCGTGGTAGCGCGCGGCCACCACCACCGCACCGGCGCGGGTCAGCTCGCCCACCACCGCGTCCAGCCGCCGCCGCAGCGGGGCCGGGTCGAAGTCGGACCGCAGCGTGTCGTTCATGCCGACCACCAGCACCGCCGCGTCCGGCCGCAGCCGCAGCGCCGCGGGCAGCTGCACCTCGTGCACGTCGCGCACCCGCGCGCCCGAAGCGGACAGGTTCGCGTACCGGATCCGGGCGGGGCCGCCGCAGGCGTCCGCGAGCATCCGGGCGAAGCCGCGCCAACCGCCCGGGACCCGGTCGCCCATGCCGACGGTGGTCGAATCGCCGAGCGCCACCAGGGCGCGCACCGGCCGGGTTCTCGGCTCGCTCACCCGCACACCTTCACCGGCGCGGGCTCACCGGCGGTGAGGAATCGGTGGCCGGGCGGAGACGTCTCGGCGAACTGTCGGGCCGGTCAGCCGCTGGTGGGCCGCTCCGCGCGCCACTCGTCGTGCCTGCTGGTCAACGCCGCCCACAACCGGTTCAGCGGGTGGTCCGCGTCGTGCTGCCCGAGTTCGCCCGCCCTGGCGAACGCGCCGACCAGCACCTCCAGCCGCGGTTCCAGGTCGCCGAGCACGTCGAGGATCCGCAGGCCGCGGCCGTCCGGCAGCCTGCCGTCCGCGGCGGCCTCCGCGACGCCACGGGTGACCAGCATGCAGCCGTGCAGCAGCCCGGAGCTGAGCAGTTCCAGCCCGTAGCGCACGTCGTCGACCTCGGCGGCCACGTTCAGCACGCCCCGGTAGTCGGCGCCGTACCAGCCGCGCAGGAACTCGGCGACCAGCCCGCTGCCCGCGACGATCAGCGGCAGCCGGGGCAGCGCGGCGGCGCGCACCGCGGGGCCGGGGACCAGCCTGCGGTCCAGGTTGGTGACGAGGGTGAGCCCGCTGCGCCGCCACTCCAGCACGTCGAGGCCCGCCGGATTCGCGCCGACGTGGGTGAGCGTGCTGCCGCAGACCAGGTCGACCTCGTTGGCGCGCAACGCTTCCAGCAGGTTGCGGGTGCGCAGGTGCACCACCTTGAGGTCGATGCCGTCGGCGCGGAACCCGGCGGCGACCCGTTCCACGGCGGGCGTGAGGAAGCCGAGGGTGAACCGGGTGGTGCCGACCCGCAGCGAACCGCCGACGCGGCGCCGGGAGTCGGTGACGACGTCCAGCCAGTCGTCGAGGGTGTCCCGCGCGCGTTCGACCAGCGCTTCGCCGGTGCCGGTGAACAGCGCGCTCTTCCCCCTGCCCTGCTTGAGCACCAACGGTTCGCCGCACAGTTCCCGGAAGTTCCGGTTCAGCGTGTCCAGCTGCTTCTGCACGCTGGACTGCTCGCGTCCGAGCAGCCGGGCCGCGGCCAGCGCGGTGCCCGCCTCGTGCACCACCACCAGGGTCCGCAGCTGGTCCAGCGTCGTGTCCAGGAGTGCTTGCGGGGCGCGCACCCGCCGGTGTTCGGCTTCGGCGAGCGCGATCTCGGAGGCTCCGGGCAACGTCAGGTGTCCTTCCACATGTGCGGTACCGCCCGCTCCGCGGAGCGGGCGGGCTGCGACCACCACGCGCGGGCGGCTGACGACCCTCCCCTGGGTGAGTCTATCCCCGCGAACTGATCTCGACTGCAGGCCACATGTTCCTGCGGTTCGTCGGTCGTTCCGGTGGAAGCGGCGGCGGCGCTCGTGCCACTCTGGTCCCAGCGGCGCCGAGGGGGGCGCCGCGAGGCATCCGGGGGGTCGGATGGCCTGGGGG
>NZ_JAIUJZ010000332.1:0-2434 GCF_020176775.1 Saccharopolyspora sp. 6M | reverse complement strand
CCCCCGCCCCCGCCCCCGCCGGGGCTGGTGGGGCCAACGCGGCGGCACCCCGCGGCCCCCCCCCCCCCCCCGCCGGGGGGGGGGGGCCCCGGCGCGGGGCTGGCCGGGGTGCTCGACGGTGCCGTCCCGCTGCCCTCGCCCGGGGAAGCGGTGGACCACCTCTCCCGCGGGGAGCTCCCGCCGCTGCCGCTCGGCCTCGGTGGCCCGTGATGCGCCGGGCGCTCGGCTGCTGCGCGCTGCTGCTGGTCACCGGTTGCGGCGCCTCGGTGCAGGACGCGCCGCTGCCCGGCGGCGCCGACCTCGGCGACCACCCGTACGAGGTGCGGGTGCGGTTCGCCGACGTCCTCGACCTGGTGCCGCAAGCCGGGGTGAAGGTGGACGACGTGCCGGTCGGGAAGGTCCGCGGCATCGGGCTCGCCCCCGACAACGCGACCGCCGTGGTCACCCTCGTCGTCAACGGGGACGTGCGGCTGCCCGCCAACGCCGAAGCGCGGCTGCGGCAATCCAGCCTGCTGGGGGAGAAGTTCGTCGAGCTCGCCCGGCCCGCCGAACCCGCGGGCGGCCCGCTGCGCGACGGCGCGGAGATCCCGCTGGAGCGCACCGACCGCAACCCGCAGGTCGAAGAGGTGCTCGGCGCGCTGTCCCTGCTGCTCAACGGCGGCGGCGTCGCGCAGCTCAACGGCATCGTCGAGGAACTGGACCGCGCGCTCGGCGGCAACGAACCGCAGGTGCGCTCGCTGCTGTCCCGAGTGGACGAAGCGGTGTCCCGGCTGGACGAGCAGAAGCAGGACATCACCCGCGCGCTCGACGGGCTGAACCGGCTCTCCGCCGACCTGCGCGGACAGCTCGACGACCTCACCACCGGCCTGGACGGGCTCGAACCCGGACTGCGCGTCCTGGAGCGGCAGCGCGGCGACCTGGTGCGAATGCTGCGGGCCCTCGACCGGTTCTCCCAGGTCGCGGTGCGCACGGCCGACGCGAGCCGGGACGACCTGGTCGCCGACCTCGACGCGCTCGCGCCGACGCTGCGCGAACTCGCGAAGGCGGGCACCGACCTGCCGAAGGCCATCGGCTACCTGGCCAGCTACCCGTTCCCGGAGAACGCGATGGTCCCGCTCAAGGGCGATTTCGTGAACGTCGACGTGGACCTCGACCTGGACCTGACCAGCGTGCTCGGCAACCTGTCGAACAGCAGCGGGCCGCTGCTGCCGCTGCCCGGGATCTCCGACTCGGGCGCACCGCTACCGCTCGGGGGGCCGTGATGTTCAGCAGGGCCACGACGATCCGGCTGGGGCTGTTCCTGCTCATCGCCGTCGTCGGCATCGGGTTCACCGGCGCCCGCTACGCGGGGCTGGACCGGTTGGTCGGGGCGGGCGGCTACGCCGTCGTGGTGGAGGTGCCCGACACCGGCGGGGTGTTCACCAACTCGGAGGTCACCTACCGGGGAGTGGCCGTCGGGCGGGTCACCGGGGTGCGGCTCACCGACCGCGGAGCGGCGCTGGACCTGCACATCGACTCCGCCGCCCCGCCGATCCCCGCGGACGCGCGCGCGGCGGTGGCGAACCGCTCGGCGGTGGGGGAGCAGTACCTCGACCTGCGGCCCGACGACGGGCACGGGCCGGTGCTGCGGGACGGGTCGGTGATCCCCGCCGAGCGCGCCGAACTCCCGCCCCCGCCGGAATCGCTGCTGCTGAACCTGGACCGGCTCGTCGCGGACGTGCCGCTGGACGCGCTGCGCACCGTCGTCGAGGAATCCGGCACCGCGCTGCAGGGCACCGGGCCGCACCTGCAGCGGATGCTGGACAGCACCGGATCGCTCATCGCCGCCGCCGACCGCAACCTGCCGAGCACCACCGCGCTGCTGGCGAACTCCGACGTGGTGCTGCGCACCCAGCAGCAGCAATCCGGACAGATCATCGAGTTCAGCCGCGGCCTGCGCCAGGTCGCCGAACAGCTGCGCGCCTCCGACCCGGACCTGCGGCGGCTCGCCGACGTCGCCCCACCGGCCGCCGAACAGCTCGACGGCCTGCTGCGCGACAGCGGCACCGGTCTCGCCGCGACCACCGCGAACCTGCTCACCACCGCGCGGCTGCTCGACGTCCGCGGCCCGGCGCTGGAGAACGTGCTGGTGGCGATGCCGATGATGTCGGCGGCCAGCCACAGCGCGCAGGACGGCGACGGGCGCGGGCACCTGGGCGTGGTGCTCAACTTCTTCAACCCGCTGGCCTGCGAGAAGGGCTACGAGGGAACCGAACGCCGCCCCGGCGACGACGTCACGCCGATCCCGGCGAACCCGGACATCCACTGCGCCGAACCGCCGGACGGCCCCACCAACGTCCGCGGCTCCGCCAACGTTCCCCGCGCCCCCGTTCCCGACGCGGTCCCGGTGCCCACCGACAAGCTCATCACCGCGGAGGCAGCGGGAGGGGCGGGG
>NZ_JAIUJZ010000331.1:0-2449 GCF_020176775.1 Saccharopolyspora sp. 6M | reverse complement strand
CCCCTGATCACCCTCGACAACCCCGACGTCATCGTCGAAGCCCTCAAACCCGCCGAAGACCGCAGCGGCGACATCATCGTCCGCCTCTACGAATCCCGCGGCGGCCGCGCCACCACCACCCTCACCCCGCACTTCCCCCACACCGCGATCACCCGAACCGACCTGCTCGAACGCCCCACCGGCGAACCCCAGTACCACGCCGAACCCATCACCCTGCGCCCCTTCGAAATCCGCACCCTCCGCATCACCCGAACCGGTGCCGAGACCAAAGGAGCGGACCCGGACCCGACCCGGTGAAACGCGCGGCGCGCCGGGGTGAACACCACCCGGATCCGGTGATCGCCGCGCGCCCCACCACCACGCGCTCCGCATCATGGCCGCAGAGCCCGCACCGACCGCACACCGCGCCGGACGGCTCACCGGACCGCGTCCCCCGGGGCGCGGACGAAAAAGGGGGTGGGGGGGGGGGGGGGGGGGGGGGGGCGCCGGCCCCCCCCCCCCCCCGCCCCCCCCGCCCCCCCGCCCCCCCGCCCCCCCCCCCCCCCCCCCCCCCCCCCCCCCCCCCCCCCCCCCCCCCCCCCCCCCCCCCCCTAAACGCGCCACCGCGCACCGACTCTCGCGGGTGATCCGCACACCCCGCCATGGGTACCGTCGAACGATCGAACGAACGACGACGGAGGTACGCCCCGTGCTCGTGGCAGCCACCGGCGCACCAGGCGCCACGAGCCGCGCAGTGCTCGACACCCACCCGAACCACCACGCCCAGGCATGACCCCCGCACACCGCGTCACACCCGGCCCCCTGCCACGTCCCCACCCGAGCGGGCCGACAACCGGCACCGCACGCCGAACGGCAGAACGGGCGGTACCCGCGTACCGCGGTGGGGGACGACCATGAACCGGTTCGCCGAGTTCCTGCGACGACAGATCGACATCGACCTGGAACTGCTGCGCTGGGTGCGCGAAGACGTCGAAGCGGGCAACGCCAAACCCTGCGGCGGCACCGTCTTCCGCGGCTTCCGCGAATGCGAGCTCAAGACCAGGCTGCTGCGCCAGCACCAGCTCTGCGGCTCCGGCACCGGACCCTGCGACCGGCTCGGCGAGGCCTACCCGCCCGAAGACGAACGCGGCTGCGCCACCCGAGCCCTGCTCGGCCTGCCCTACGCCGACCGGCCCGGCTACCGCGCCCGCTGGCGCCCCTGACCGCCTCAGGACGTCAACAACCGCCAGCCCCGCGCCGCGAGCAGCACCGTCGCCAACAACCCCGCCAGCAGGAAACCCGCCACCTCACCGAGCACCATGCACAACAACGCCGCCACCACCGCGACGCAACCCAGCACGACCCGCACCCCGGGCCGCGACCGGCCGGGCAGCTCCGCGCGCCGCAACCGGTCGGCGAAATCGGGGTCCTGCAGAACCAGACCCTTCTCGATTTCCGCGATGCGGCGGCGTTCGTGCCTGGGCAGCATGACCTCGACCTCCCTGGAGTGGACCGACAACCGGCTACCCGCGAGAACGAGATCCCTACACCCCGCAGCCGCAGGTCACGGCCGCCGCGCCCGCACCAGCCACGCCGCCGACTCGAACAGCACGCCCCGCTCGGACTCGTGCTCGGTGAGCAGCGCCAGCAGCCGCGCCTCCGCCCGCTCCCGCTGCGGCGCCTCCAGCCCGGCCAGCAACCCGGAGAACTGCCCGGTGACGAACCGGAACGCGTCCGCGGCGTCCCGGCCGAAGTACATCCGCTCCCGCAGCCCGTCCAACCGCACCCGTTCGAAACCCGCCGACTCCAGCAACGCCCGCACCACCGCCGGCTCGCTCATCGACAGCGGACCCGGCCCGTCCACCGGCGGCGCGCCCTCGCGTCCACCGGAGAGCACCGAGCGGAACCCGCCCATCCACGGGTTGTGCTCCGCCGGCTGCCAGGTCAGCAGCGCCAGCCCACCGCCCGGCGTCAACGCCCGCCCGAGGTGGGTGAACGCGTCGCGGGGCGCGCCGAAGAACATCGCCCCGTGCCTGCTCAGCACCAGGTCGACGGTGGGGAAGGGGTGAACCTGCGCGTCAGCCCGCTCGAACGACGCGTTCGCCACCCCTTCCCGCTGCGCCAGCACCCGGGCCAGCTGCACCAGGGGCGCCGAGAGATCGACCCCGTGCGCCCAGCCCGCCGCCGCGCGCCGCGCCGCGTCCCGGGTGACCTTCCCGCTGCCGCAGCCGACGTCGAGCACCCGCGCGGCCGGGCCGATCTCGGCCGCGTCCAGGAACAGCTCGTGGTAGGCGGCGACGCCCTCGTCGAAGCGCTCGGCGCGCTCCGCCCAGAACTCGCCCTGCTCGCCGTCCCACGCCCGGGACTGGGCGGCGTTCGACGGGGCGATCGCGATCTCGGGCTGCTCGGCCATGTGCTTCCCCCAGCGGTGCGGTGAACGGTGCGTTCGGGGAGGGGAGTCTATGGGGCG
>NZ_JAIUJZ010000330.1:0-2647 GCF_020176775.1 Saccharopolyspora sp. 6M | reverse complement strand
CACGGTGCCGGTCGTGCTGGGCACGAGCTCCGACGGCCGTCCGCAGGGCTTCCTCGGCGTGGGGGGGGGGGGGGGCCCGGGCGGGGCGGGGGGGGGCGGCCGGGGGGCCCCCCCCCCCGCCCGCCAGGGGGCCGTCGCCGGCCGGACAGTGCTCCCTTCCCCTCGCACCGCACTGTCCGGCCGGCCTCCCGTCCGGGTCAGCTCACCTCGGCGAGCTTCCCGGTGGCGACGTCGAAGACGAACCCGCGCACCGAGCCCTTCTTCGGGATGAACGGGTCGTCGAGGATCCGCCGCAGCGAGCGCCGGACGTCCTCGGCGACGTCGGCGAACGCCTCCGCGGCCCACTCCGGTTCGGCCCCGACCTCCTGCCGGAGGGTGGCGGCGAACTCCTCGTCGGTGAACGTCAGCATCCCGCAGTCGGTGTGGTGGACGAGCACGATCTCCTCGGTGCCGAGCAGGCGTTGGCTGATCGCGAGCGACCGGACCTCGTCCGCGGTGATCACCCCGCCCGCGTTGCGGATCACGTGCGCCTCGCCTTCGCGCAGGCCGAGCGCGCGGTAGACGTCCAGCCGGGCGTCCATGCAGGCCACCACGGCGACGTGCTTGGACGGCGGGAGGGGGAGCGGGCCCTCGAAGCCCGCGGCGTAGACCTCGTTGTTGCGGAGCAGTTCATCGGTGACCGACATGATCGGTGACCTCCTCGTCGTGCTGGATGGCCGGCGTGCCGAGCGGGAGCGGCCGCGCACTTCGCTGCGCGCCCCGCCGACACGCCTGGTCGAACAGCGATCCGCGCCGGGTCGGCCAGAACGGGGTGAGCACCGCACCGGTCATGCGCCCACTCCAGGCGCTACGAGCGGTGCGCGCAAGGGCACGCCACGTGGTGGGACGCCGCGGTCACCCGTGCGGCGGAGCGCTGCCGGAGGTGCTCAGCGTCGCCGCGTCCGGCGGCCAGGCGATGCACTCGCCGATCGCGTCGCCGATGCCCGCGCGCGGCTCGGCCGAACCGGGAACCGTCACCGCGCCGTCCCGCAGCGCCTCCCGCAAGGCCAGCAGCACGCAGAGCTCGTAGCCGGTCCGGTCCACCCGGCCGGTCCGGTCCACCACGCCCTCCAACCAGCCCGCGGGCACCACGCCGCGCACGGGGACGTCCAGGCCGGACGGCAGGTAGCGGCCCTCGCCCCACACCCGGGTGGGGCCGTCGACCAGTTCCCCCAGCGCCGCCAGCAGCGGCCACCGGCGCCGGTCGCTGCTGCGGAAGTCCAGGACGTGCAGCAGCGCGGACAGCAGCTGCCGGTGGTCGGAGGTGTAGGTGATGTGCAACGCGGCCCGCGCGGCCCGTCCCCGGTCCGGCTCGGCGGAACGCCGCAGCAGCGCGTCCGCGTGCTCCTCGGGGGGCGACCAGCGCCGCCAGCGCCCGTCGGGCGGTGCGCCCGCGGCGCGCAACCGGGCGCCGGCGCGGGACCGCAGCTCGTCGATCAGGGTCAGCAGCACGCCCAGCAGCTCGCGGGTCAGCTCGCCCTGCCGGTGCCAGCACAGCGCGGCCAGCAGGGACAGCCGGGCGTTCGTCGACTCGGTGGGCAAGCCGTTCAGCGCCCGGTGCCGCCAGCAGTCGACGGTTTCGAGCGGGACGTCGGCGAACACGTCCGGTGGCAGCCGCAGCTCCCGCAGCCGGTCGAGGCGCTCTATCTCGTGGAGCACCTCGGGCAGCCGTTCCGGCGCCCGGTCCCCACCCACCTCGTCCAGGAAGGAGTCGGGCAACCGGAGGGAGCGGACGGCGCTGAGCTCGTCCAGCTCCAGGCAGAGCGCGTGCGCGTCGATCCGCGCGGGATCGGCCAGGAACTCGTGCGGTATCCGGTCGCGGCCCCGGGCACCCAGCAATCCGGCGAGCTCCTCGCCCGCCGCCCCCAGACGTGCCAAGACCCACCGGTGCAGTTGCGGCTCCGGGTAATGGCCCACGAAGCGAAACGTAGACCTCCCGTGGCAAACCCGATCGGGCGACCTCTGCTCAACCGCTGATCATCATCGCAGGTCGAGTCGGGGTCCGCTCCGCCGAGCGGGTGCCGGGTGCCACTCGAACGTCCCAACCGGGGCAAGTCCCCGGGTGACGCACCGCGTCAGCGGCGGAAGCCCTTGCGGCGGCGGCGCAGGTCGGCCAGCAGGCCGATCGCGACGATCACGGCGATGCCGATCAGCCAGATGTCCTCGGTCTTGAAGGCGTGGCCGCCGCTGAGGATGCCCTGGTGGTTGCCCACCAGCATGATCAGCAGGGCGAAGACGGTGAACCAGCCGGCGATCTGGGTGCCCTTGGGGAACCCGCCGTGCCAGCCCCACTCGACCGACGGCTCGTCTGCCGGGTCGATGGCCTGACTGGGCTTGGTGTCCAGTTCCGTGCTCGCCACGTACCCTCCTGCGCCACAACCCGCCACCGGGGCGGTTGAACCTGCTACTCGGCGCGGCACGCGCCACGCGTAGCCCATCTTCGCATAGCTCGAGCGCGCGCCGGTGCGCTGGTGGCGCAGCCCCGGCACAGCGCAAAGCCGCGGGGCCGGGGGGGCCCGGGGGCGGGGGGGGGGGGGGGGGGGGGGGGCGGGGGGCCCCCCGGGGGGGCGGGCCCGGGGGGGGGGGGGGGGACCGGGGGGTGGGCCGG
>NZ_JAIUJZ010000329.1:0-2762 GCF_020176775.1 Saccharopolyspora sp. 6M | reverse complement strand
CCGGGCGCACGCGGTGTTCCACCTGTGGACCGCGACCGCGTACGGGGTGCGGTGAACTTCGGACCCCGGTCGGGCGAACGCGCGGGGCCGGTATTTGCGCGAGGGCCTTTCCCACCTGCGAAGACGTGATCTTCGGGGCGCCACGCCGCACCACAGCTAAACTTGACTAATTCCAGAAAAGCTGGTTGTCTCGGGTCATGCCGGTCATCGACGCCACCGCACTCCTGCGCGACGCCGCGCTGCGCGTCACGCGCCCGCGGGTGGCGGTGCTGTCGATGGTCGCGAACCACCCCCACTCGGACACCGATGCCATCGCGACCGCGGTCCGCCGCGAGCTCGGCTCGGTGTCCACCCAAGCGGTCTACGACGTGCTGCGCGCGTTGACCGAGGCTGGTCTGGTGCGGCGCATCGAACCGGCGGGCTCCCCCGCCCGGTTCGAGACCCGCGTGGGGGACGACCACCACCACCTGGTGTGCCGCGGCTGCGGCGGCATCACCGACGTGCGCGGCGCGGTCGGCGCGGCGCCCTGCCTCGACGTCCGCGACTCGCGGGGATTCACCCTGGAGCGGACCGAGGTGACCTACTGGGGCACCTGCCCGGCCTGCCGCGCGCGAACCGAATGAATCCCGAACACAGGAGCCGATCTTGCCGGAGAACAACCAGAAGCCGTTGACGACCGCCGCGGGCGCGCCGGTTCCGGACAACCAGAACTCCATGACCGCCGGTGCCCGCGGCCCGATGCTGCTGCAGGACGTGTGGTTCCTGGAGAAGCTGGCCCACTTCGACCGCGAGGTCATCCCCGAACGCCGCATGCACGCCAAGGGCTCCGGCGCGTTCGGCACGTTCACCGTCACGAACGACATCACCCAGTACACCTCGGCGAGCATCTTCTCCGAGGTCGGCAAGAAGACGGAGATGTTCGCCCGGTTCTCCACCGTGGCCGGTGAGCGCGGTGCCGCCGACGCCGAGCGCGACATCCGCGGCTTCGCGCTGAAGTTCTACACCGACCAGGGCAACTGGGACCTCGTCGGCAACAACACCCCGGTGTTCTTCTTCCGCGACCCGCTGAAGTTCCCCGACCTGAACCACGCGGTGAAGCGCGACCCGCGCACCAACATGCGCAACGCCGAGAACAACTGGGACTTCTGGACCAACCTGCCCGAGGCGCTGCACCAGGTCACGATCGTCATGTCGGACCGCGGCATTCCCGCGTCGTACCGCCACATGCACGGCTTCGGCTCGCACACCTACAGCTTCATCAACGCCGAGGGCGAGCGGTTCTGGGTGAAGTTCCACCACCGCACCCAGCAGGGCATCAAGAACCTCACCGACGCCGAGGCCGAGGCCCTCGTCGGCAAGGACCGCGAGTCGCACCAGCGCGACCTGTTCGACTCGATCGAGAACGGCGACTTCCCGAAGTGGAAGCTGTACGTGCAGGTCATGCCGGAGGCGGACGCCGACGGCTACCGGTTCCACCCGTTCGACCTGACCAAGGTGTGGTCCAAGAAGGACTACCCGCTGATCGAGGTCGGCGAGTGGGAGCTCAACCGCAACCCGGAGAACTACCACGCCGACGTGGAGCAGGCCGCGTTCACGCCCGCGAACGTGGTGCCCGGCATCAGCTACTCGCCGGACAAGATGCTGCAGGGCCGGCTGTTCTCCTACGGTGACGCGCAGCGCTACCGCCTCGGCGTCAACCACCACCAGATCCCGGTCAACGCGCCGCGGATCCCGGTGAACTCGTACCACCGCGACGGTGCGATGCGCGTCGACGGCAACCAGGGCGCCACCCCCGGCATCGAGCCGAACTCGTACGGCCGCTGGCAAGAGCAGCCCGCCTACCGCGAGCCGCAGCAGGCCGTGGGTGCCGTCGCCGACCGGTTCAACTACCGCGAGGACGACGACAACTACTTCGAGCAGCCCGGGAACCTGTTCCGGAACATGACCGCGGAGCAGCAGCAGGTCCTGTTCGAGAACACCGCCCGCGCGATCGACGGTGCCTCGCAGGCCACCATCGAGCGGCACATCCACAACTGCACGCAGGCCGACCCCGCCTACGGCGAGGGCGTCCGCAAGGCAGTGGAGGCCCTGGCGGCCGGCAACCTCTGAGTGAGACCGAATTCCCCGGCGTGGCGCGCGATTCCGCGTGCCACCCCGGGGTTTCTCTTCCGTTGGGGAGGATTTCCATGGGCGAGGGTGAGCTCACCCCGGAGCAGACCGAGCGGGTCGTGGCGATCGCGATGGACCTGGCCCGGGAGGGCGACACCGCGCAGCTGCTGGAGTTCGTCGAGCACGGGCTGCCGGTGGACGTGACCGACGCGGACGCGAACACGCTGCTGATGCTCGCCGCCTACCACGGGCACGCCGCCACGGTCCGCGCGCTGCTGGACCGCGGCGCGGACCCGGACCTGCGCAACGCACGGGACCAGTCGCCGATCGCGGGCGCGCTGTTCAAGGGCGCCGACGAGGTGGTGGCGGTGCTGCGCGAGGCGGGCGCCGACCTGGACGCGGGCACCCCGACGGCACGCGACGCCGCCACCCTCTTCGGCAGGCGACACCTCATAGCCGACTGACGAAAGAGCTCTTCCCCGCTCAGCGGCGAAGCCGCTGAGCGGCGACCCCCGAGCAACCGGCACCGCCGCGGGTTCTCAGCGCACTCCTCGCGAGGACAGCGTTTTCTGCGGGGGGGGGGGCCCCCGGGGGAAAGCCCCCGCCGCGCGGGGGGGGGGGGGGGGGCGCCCCCCCCCCACCCCCCCCGCCCG
>NZ_JAIUJZ010000328.1:0-2880 GCF_020176775.1 Saccharopolyspora sp. 6M | reverse complement strand
CCACCTGGTTTTTATCCCTTTCCGCGGGGCCCCCCCCCGCGGGGGCCGCCCTGTGCACGGGGGGGCGCCCCCACCCCCCCCCCCCGCGCGGGGGCCCCCCCCTCCTCGGGCACCCGCTGTGCCCGAAGCTCTCTACGCCGCGACACGATCCGCACCCCCACCGCACGGCCGCCGCAACCGGTGACGCCCCCCAGCACCGCGCCACCACCCCGCACCCGGCGAACCCGAGCCAGGCGAAGCCCCATCACGCGAGCCCGGCCGCTTCCCCACGTCCGGGTCCTCCGTCGGCCACAACACCGGCACCGGACCCCGCACCGACTCAGGTTCCGAATCCAACGCCGCCTGCAACAACGAATGCCGCGCCGTCACCAACTCGCCCAACGGCACCACCGAACCCGGCACCACCACACCCGCCCACGCCGCGCACGACTCACACACATCACCAGGCCCCGCTTCCACCGGAACCGACACCGACCGCCGCACATCCACCGGGCCGAAGACCCACTCACCACACGCCGACCACAACGCGACACCACCCGCCCCGCGCACCACATGCCACCGCCGCACCACATGCCCAGCCGAAGCAGCCCACATCACCACCCGCATCATCGGCCACCCCCCGACGACTCCGGACCCCACGCCAGCCACAGCAACCCGGCCAGCAACACCGCCAGCAAGAACACCGTCACCATCACGCCACCGCCGATCTCACCGGGGACAATCCGAACGACCCCACCGACACACACCGCAAACACGGAGCACCCGATACCCCCAGCTCCACCACACCCCCGGCCAGCGGCTCACCGCACAACCCCACGAACAACCTGCCCCCAGGCATCCGCACCGCCCGATGCACCACTCGACGTGACTCGCCCACCACACCCGGCTGGTACCGCACCGGTAGCAACACTTCTGCCTGACGGCGGGCGGTGTCAGTAGAAACTTCATCGGCTGTCATGCTGCCTCCCTAAGTCCGGCCGTTGCGGCGTTGCGCAACGTTGCGGTCAAATAGCAACACCCAGGATTCAGGTCTCGCAATCCCCCATGCGGGGGACGCTTGCGCGGGCTCGGACATCGCTTATGCTGTGTTGCATGACCAGCAACGCCCGGACGCCGAAGGCGCGAGCCCTCGGCAACGCTCTTCGCCAGGCTCGCGAAGCTCAAGGTCTCAGCTTGCGGGCTCTCGCTAAGGAGCTGGACAAAGATCCTGGCGTAGTTTCTCGCTGGGAAAATGGTGAGCGCACCCCAAAGGCGACCGACGTCGCACAAATCCTGACCCTGCTGGGCGTCAATGGATCTCGCTATGACGAGATAGTAGAGTTAACTACTGACACCACGGCAAAGCAGTGGCTAGCTGTCACGCTTCCGGAATTGCGACAGCAACTAACAGCTCTGCTCGATCTAGAGAAATCCGCTTCGGCGATCACCGAAGTAACGCCGAACCTGATTCCCGGCCTGTTGCAAACAAGCGACTATGTTCGGGCTATCATGTCGTCCGGCGGCGTACCCGAAGATGAGATTGAAACTCGCGTAGCCGTAAGACTTGGACGGGCAGATGCGATTCGACGTAGCAAGCCAGCGCGCTACCTGGCGCTCGTCGGCGAAGCGGCTTTGCGTCAGGTGATCGGCCCGCGAGACAGCATGATCTACCAGCTTCGCTACCTACGCGAAGCCTCAGAAATGCCGCATGTGGACGTACGTGTTCTTACTTACACGAGTGGATGGCAACCTGCTCTTGAGGGGCATTTCCTATTTATCGAATCCGAACAACTCGGACCAGTCGTACATCTTGAAAACCGAAGATCTGGGATCTTCTTCCATGAGGGGCCAGACGTAGAAAGCTATGGTCACGCAATAGATATGGTGATCGAGCACGCGCTGGACGCACAGGAATCAGTGGAACTTATTTCACGTATCATCAATGAATTGGAGAATGACGATGGCTAGCGCCGAACAAACTTCAGGATGGCGGAAGTCGTCCCGCAGTCAGAATACAAGCGCCTGCATTGAGGTTGGGCGAACCCTCGCAGGAAACGCCGCGTTACGGGACACAAAGAACCCTTCCGGTGGGCACATCATTACCCACCGCCAGCGATGGGCGTCTTTTATTGCTGCGGTCAAGTCGGGAAAATACGACCGGTAGATTTGCGCCGGGGTGCCCCTTTTGGTGTTTACCGAAGGGGCGCCTTTTCTTTTGCTTCCGGCACCGTCGTCGTTTGCCGGTTTTTTCTCTATCTGTATCAAGGCGCGCCGCCTTCGGCGCCGCGCGGGCGGGAGCTTTTCCGGCGCTTGCGCTCCACCGCTGGCGCGGTGTTCTCGCGCCGCAGCTCCCGCCCGCTTCTTCTCAGGCTCGAAGTAGCCCCAGGATGGCTGAGACCAGGGAAAACAAGCCGATTCCGACCGAGCCGGCCGCGAGGCTCAGGGCAAGCCGGAACACCGAGTCGGCGTCGGCTCGCTGGCGCGGCTTCGAGCGCAGCAGCACCAGGGCGCCAGCGTGCACGGCGAGGTACACCGACGCCGCGAACCACCCGGCGGCGAACATGGCAACGAACACAAGACCCCTTCCATTGACTTCACCGATTGAAGGGGAGGGGGCAGTTAACAGTACTAGTACCGTTTACTGCGGAGATATTCCCATCCTTGATTCTGCCAGAGGTCGCCGCGGATTCCGGCGTGGCGGGAGGAAATGGGGGCTTGCCGCCCCCAGACCCCGGCGGTCTCCGGGATGGGGCGGGGGTGTGGAGCGTCGGCGCCGGTTCGGGGCGGTGCGAGTGGGTGGCTCCATCCCATCGACCGCCTTAACTACTTGTAACAAAACTGATCTTGGTGGCACGGTGGTCGTAGGTTGGTCTTGTTGTCGTTGTGGAGGTGTCTGGTGGC
>NZ_JAIUJZ010000327.1:0-3275 GCF_020176775.1 Saccharopolyspora sp. 6M | reverse complement strand
GGCCACGTCCTCCGCGCCGCGCGGGCGGGAGGCGAGGAAGTCGCGGTAGTGCTCGCCGTGCGGGCTGGGTGCGGCGTCGCCCAGCCCCCCACCTTCGAGGTGCTGAGGCCCTGCCGCACCAGCAGTTCCGCGAGCCCGACCGCCGCGGGGACGCCGTCGACGACGGGTACGCCCGCGGCGTCGCGCACCTGTTCGGCGAGGCCCGCCATGCCCGCGCAGCCGAGGCAGACCACCTCGGCGCCGTCTTCGCGGACGGCGCGCACGGCTTCGGCGGCGAGCCGGTCCCTGGCGCGTTCCGGATCGGCCTCCAGTTCCAGCACGGCCATCCCGGTGGCGCGCACCGAGGCGCACCGCGAGCCCAGCCCGGTCAGCGCGAGCCGGTCGGTGATCTGGCCGGTGGTGCGCGTCAGCGAGGTGACGACGGAGAACCGGCGGCCGAGCAGGCTCGCGGTGTGCGCGGCGGCTTCGGTGATGTCCACGACGGGCACGTCGAACAGCTCCGCGAGCCCTTCCTTGCCGTGCTCGCCGAACCCGGCCAGCACCACCGCGTCGAAGGGTTCGGGCACGGCCCGCACCCGGTCCATCACGGCGACCGCGGCCAGGTAGCTCTCGAAGTTCCCCTCCACCGAGGGCGGGCCGAAGCGCGGGGTGACGGCGAGGACCTCGGTGCCGGGTGCGGCGATCGCGACGGCCTGCGCCCGGATCACCTCGGTCACGGCTTCGGTGGTGTTGACGTTGGCAACGACGATCCGCACGTGCTCTCCTTCGCTGCTTGTCCTGGGACTCGGTTTGCGGGGCGCTGGGGTGGCGGAACCTCGGCGGTTCCGCTGCTCAGGTGGTCGGCAGCTCAGCGGCTTCGCCGCTGACGGGAAGAAGACACCGCCCGCCCCCGCGGCACGGGTGGCTGCGGTCAGTGGATTCCTTCTGCGGTGGTGTTCCGCGCGAGGTGGTCTCCTGGGACGTCGGTGAAGTCGCGGCCGCGGTCGGCGATCAGGTGGTAGAGCCCGCCGCCGAGCAGCGCGCTGATGAACCAGGAGAACGAGGACAGCACCGCGAACGCGGGCACCACGGCGAGCGCGATGCCGACCGCCGAGGCGGGCAGCAGCGCGGCGACGGCCCGCGGGTTCACGCCCCGCCGGTAGGCGTACTCGCCGGCGGGATCCTCGGTGTAGAGGTCGGGCACGTTGATCCGGCCGCGCCGCAGCAGCCAGTAGTCCACGATGATCACGCCGAACAGCGGCCCGAGCACCGCGCCGAGCCCGCCGAGGAAGTACTCCACGGTGGCGGGGCTGCCGTAGAGGTTCCACGGCAGCACCACCACGGCGAGCACCGCGCTGATCAGCCCGCCGCGCCGGAAGCCGATGTGCTTCGGCGCGAGGTTGGCGAGGTCGTAGGCGGGCGAGACGAAGTTCGCGACGATGTTCACGCCGATGGTCGCGAGCGCGAACAGCAGCGCGCCGACGACGAGCACGAAGGTGTTCGGCACCTTCGCGATGATCTCCGCCGGGTCGGTGATGATCTCGCCGAACAGGGTGTGCGTCCCGGCGGTGACGATGATGGACACCATCGCGAAGGCGGTGAAGTTCACCGGCAGGCCCCAGAAGTTCCCGCGCACGACCGATTTCCGGTCCGGCGCGAACCGGGAGAAGTCGCAGAAGTTGAGCATCAGCGTGCCGTAGATGGCGATGGTGAGCCCGGCCGCGCCGAGCACTTCCCACCACATCGCGGTGCCGCTGAGCGCGTTCGGCGGGTTCCAGGAGATCCGCCCGCCCGCGAGGACCAGCACCCAGATCGCCATCGCGAGCATCACGACCCACACGATCGGCCCGGCCCAGTCCTGGAACCGGCGGATGATCTCCATGCCGAAGCTGAGGATCACCAGCTGCACCGCCCACAGCGCGAGGAAGCAGATCCAGCCGAGGCTGGAGAGCCCGAGGATCGAGTCCTGCGCGTAGGGGGTGAGCGCGGGTTCGATGCGCAGCACCAGCACGACGACGGCGAGCGAGGCCAGGTAGGTCTGGATGCCGTACCAGGCGATGGCGACGACGGCGCGGATCAGCGCGGGCAGCTGCGCGCCGTGCACGCCGAAGGAGATCCGCGCCATCACGGGGAACGGGACGCCGGTGCGCTGCCCCATGCGGCCCATCAGGTTCATGCCCCAGAACACGACGAGGATGCCGAGCAGCAGCGCGATCAGCGACGGCAGCGCGCCGAGCCCGAGGGCGAACAGGCCGGCGGCGAAGGTGTAGTTGCCGATGTTGTGCACGTCGTTCATCCACAGCGCGAAGATGCTGTAGGTCTTCCAGCGGCGTTGTGCGGGCGGGGCCAGATCGGCGTTGTAGAGCCGGGGGCTGGGGGCTCCCGGCGTGGTGGCGGCTTCGGCACGATCCGGGGACATGGCCGCTCCGGTTCCACATAGCGGAAGTATACTTAGACGTATACGGAAAAGTAGGCCGGTTCCCGCCCCCGGTCAACCACCACGTCCCCGAGATGAGCCCCACCAGACCGGGCACACGCGGGCCACCCCGTGGAAGCAACTCAGGTGAGCGGCCCGCTCACCGCGCCGGGATCGGCGGGCGGGCCACTCACCTGGACGAGAAGAGCTCAGAAGAGCATCTTGTCGAGGACCATCGTTCTGCTGGCCCGAACATGTCCGAGCGCGAGCTCGGCGGCCCGGTCGCCGTCACCGCCGGCGATGGCGGCGTGCAGCTCGTCGTGCTCCCGGCACACCCGCTCCGGCTCCAGGTTGAGCCGGAACAGCCAGGCGAGCCTGCCGTGCAGCGGCTCCAGCACCGAGGCGAGCAGCGCGTTCCCGGACAGCGCCACGATCCGGTCGTGGAACTCGGTGTTGGCCGCGGACATCGCGTCCACGTCCCCGCCCGCCCACGCCCGCCGGGCGCGTTCGGCGAGCACGCCGAGCCGTTCGGCGTCGTCCGCGGAGGCGCGGGACGCGGCTAGCCGGGCGGCGAGCGCTTCGAGGGCTTCGCGGACGTCGAACAGCTCCTCGACCTGCGCGCGGTCGAGGCTGCGCACGAACACGCCGCGCCGGTTCGGCGCCACGTCCACGAGCCCTTCGCTCTGCAACATGCGGATCGCTTCGCGCACCGGCACCCGGGAGACGCCGAACTCGGCGGCGATCTCCTGCTCGTAGAGCCGGTCGCCGGGCCGGAGGCGGCCGTCGCTGATGCGGTCCTGCAACGCCCGCCGCACCTGCTCGCGCAGCGGCGTCCGGCCGTTCACGGCATCCGCCACCGGCGCACCCCTCCCCCGAGTTC
>NZ_JAIUJZ010000326.1:0-3464 GCF_020176775.1 Saccharopolyspora sp. 6M | reverse complement strand
CACCCACCCCCGCCGCTCCGTGACGAGCCGCATACCGCGGAATGCCACCACCGCGCACGCGTGTTTGAGCCGACGAGACCCGCGGGAAGACAACGAGGAGTTTCACGGACGAGAGAGGTGACCATGACCGGCTTCTTCGGCTCCGGAGGGTTCGGTTCGAGCCCCTTCGACGACTTCCTGGCCCGCTACCTCTCCGGTGGCGACGGCCCGAACCAGCCCCAACGGGTCGACCTCACCCGCCTGATGAGCAGGCACGCCCAAGACCTGGTGGCCAACGCCGCCCGCCTCACCGTCGAACACGGCGGCCGCGACCTCGACACCCACCACCTGCTGTGGGCCGCCACCCGCTCCGAAACCACCCGCGCCATGCTGGAACGCGCCGGAGCCGACCCCGACCCGCTCGCCCAGCGCATCGAACAGCAGCTGCCCACCGGCGACGCCGTCGAACAACCACCCGCGCTGACCCCCGCGGCCAAGCGCACCCTGCTCGAATCGCACCAGATCGCCCGCGCCGTCGGCGCCTCCTACATCGGCCCCGACCACCTGCTGCTCGCGCTGGCCGCCAACCCCGAATCGCAGGCCGGGCGCATCCTCGCCGCCGCCCACGTCACCCTCGAATCGCTGCAGGCAGGCCCCGCCGACCCGGCGCAGCCGCGGCCCGACACCGCCGAGACCAGCAGCACCCCCACCCTGGAGCAGTTCGGCCAGGACCTCACCACCAAGGCCCGCGACGGCGGCCTCGACCCCGTCATCGGCCGCGACGAGGAGATCGAGCAGACCATCGAAGTGCTCTCCCGCCGCACCAAGAACAACCCGGTGCTCATCGGCGAAGCCGGCGTCGGCAAGACCTCCGTCGTCGAAGGCCTCGCCCAACGCGTCGTCGACGGCCAAGTGCCCGACGTGCTCCAGGACAAGCGCGTCGTGCAACTCGACCTCTCCGGCGTCGTCGCAGGCACCCGCTACCGCGGCGACTTCGAAGAACGCATGAACAAACTCCTCGACGAGATCAGCAAGAACCGCGACCGGCTGATCATCTTCATCGACGAGCTGCACACCGTCGTCGGCGCAGGCGGCTCCGACGGCGCCGTCGACGCGGGCAACATGCTCAAACCCAAGCTCGCCCGCGGCGAACTGCACGTCGTCGGCGCCACCACCCTCGACGAATACCGCACCAACATCGAGAAGGACGCCGCGCTGGAACGCCGCTTCCAGCCCATCACCGTCGACGAACCCAGCGTCGCCGACACCGAACGCATCCTCTGCGGCCTCCGCGACCGCTACGAAGCCCACCACCAGGTCCGGTTCCACGACGACGCCATCCGCGCCGCCGCCGAACTCGCCGACCGCTACATCACCGACCGGTTCCTGCCCGACAAGGCCATCGACCTCATCGACCAGGCAGGCGCCCGCAAACGGCTGCGCACCGGAACGCCCGACACCGACCTGCGCGAACTCGAACAGCGCAACGACGAACTCAGCCGCGACAAGGCCCAAGCCATCGCCGAAGAGGACTACGAACGCGCCGCCAACCTCCGCGACGAGATCGTCGCGGTCCGCGAACGGATCCGGTCCCAACGCCAAGGCGGCGGCGGCATCCCCGTCGTCGGCCGCGAAGAGATCGCCGACGTCGTCTCCCGCGCCACCGGCATCCCCGCCACCCAACTCACCGAGCAGGAGAAGACCCGCCTGCTCAACCTCGAAGAACAACTGCACAAGCGCGTCGTCGGCCAGGACGAAGCCGTCCACGCCATCGCCCGCGCCGTCCGCCGTTCCCGCACCGGCATGGGCGACCCCAACCGGCCCGTCGGCACCTTCCTGTTCCTCGGACCCACCGGCGTCGGCAAGACCGAACTCGCCCGGGCGCTGGCCGAATCCCTCTTCGGCGACCAGGACCGCATGGTCCGCCTGGACATGAGCGAATTCCAAGAAGCCCACACCGCCAGCCGCATGGTCGGCTCCCCACCCGGCTACGTCGGCTACGGCGAAGCCGGCCAACTCACCGAAGCCGTCCGCCGCCGCCCCTACTCGGTCATCCTCCTCGACGAGATCGAGAAGGCCCACCCCGACGTGTTCAACACCCTGCTGCAAGTCCTCGACGACGGCCGCCTCACCGACGGCCAAGGCCGCACCGTCGACTTCAGCAACACCGTGCTGATCATGACCAGCAACCTCGGCTCCGACATCATCTCGCAACGCTCCGGAGTCCTCGGCTTCTCCAGCCGCGGCCAGGAACAAGCCGACGAACCCGCCCGCGACCGCCTCATGGCACGACTCCGCGACGCGTTCCGGCCCGAATTCCTCAACCGCATCGACGAAGTCGTCATGTTCCGCAGGCTCGAAACCGACCAGCTGCACCGCATCACCGAACTGCTGCTCGGCGACACCCGCGAACGCCTCGGCACCCAGGACATCGAAGTCGACTTCAGCAACGCCGCCGTCGACTGGATCACCGAACACGGCCACCAACCCGACTACGGCGCCCGCCCGCTGCGACGCACCATCCAACGCGAAGTCGACGACTCCATCTCCGAACTGCTCCTCGAAGGCAAGCTCGGCGAAGGACAACGCGTCGAGGTCGACACCTCCGGCGACCAGCTCACCTTCCAGATCAGGCCCGCCCTCGAAACCGGCGCCGGAACCTCCTGACCCCACCGGCACCCGAAAAAGTCAGCACGGAGGGTGACCGAGCCGATGCGATGAGTTACGATGATGATCGCCGCCGCACCTCCCCCTCGTGCGGCGAAGGACGCCCAGGGCTTGGACCCCCAGCAAGCCCTGGGCGTCACTCACGTCCGGAACCGGCTCACTCCGCCAACCGCGCCGGAAAACCACCCGTCGCGATCGGACCCCACGACTCGATCGACACCCGGATCAGCGACTTGCCCTGCTTGCGCATCGCCTCCCGGTACTCGTCCCAATCCGGATGCTCACCCGAGATGCACCGGAAGTACTCCACCAGCGGCTCCACGCTCTCCGGCGGATCCACCACCTCCGCCGAACCGTCCACCTGCACCCACGGACCGTTGAACTCATCCGAGAGCACGCACACCGACACCCGGCCCGACCGGCGCACGTTCACCGCCTTCGCCCGCTCCGGATACGTCGACACCACGATCCGCCCCTGCCCGTCCACCCCGCACGTCACCGGCGAGATCTGCGGACGACCCGACGCCCGCTCCGTCACCAGCAACGCACGATGACGCGGACGCACGAACTCCAACAGCTCCGGGAACTCGACCCGATCATTGGTGGCGATGCTGGGGGCCACAGCGGTCCTTCCGACGCACGACGAACTGACGGCCGAAAACCTACCCCAACCACCCGGCCACCATTCCGCACCACCACCGACCCGCGTGACGATAACCGCCGCCCACACAGGTGTTTCCACCGATCACGCGCGCCATGTGAGTGACGAAAGACCCTGCGATCTGCGCACCCGCCCCCGTAGCCTCGCACCACGGCCC
>NZ_JAIUJZ010000325.1:0-3485 GCF_020176775.1 Saccharopolyspora sp. 6M | reverse complement strand
GCGCCCCCGCCGCACCGCCCGCCGACGTCACGCAGCCCGCGAAGGTTCCCGGGGCCGCGCAGCAGGCCCCCGACCCGATCAGCAGCGACCACGGGCAGCGGTTCCTCGGCAGCATGCTGGCCGCGGCCGCCGGGGACGCGCTCGGCGGCCCCGTCGAGACCTACCCGGTGGAGCAGATCCGCAGCCGCTTCGGCGAGCGCGGCATCACCGACTACGACCGCACGGGCGAGCACTCGGGCGAGTTCACCGACGACACCCAGCTGATCCTGTTCACGCTGGAAGGGCTGATCCGCGGGCACGTCGCCACCCGCGGCGGCGCCACCGGCGGCCCACTGCCCGCGGTGCAGCTGGCCTACCAGCGCTGGTTGCACACCCAGGGCCACGCGTGGGCGCGCGTGGCGGGCCCGTTCGCCGAGCAGCACCCGGAACCGACCGGCTGGCTCGTCGCCGAACGCGACCTGTTCGCGGTGCGCTCGCCGAACGCCGAGTGCATCACCGCGCTGCGCGAGTTCGCCACGCACGGCCGCCCCGGCACGTTCCAGCGCCCGATCAACGACTCGGACGACAACACCGGCGTGGTGCGCGCCGCGCCGTTCGCGCTGTGGTCCGAGGACCCGCGCGAGGTGTTCCGGCTCGCCGCCGCGGGGGCCGCGCTGACCTGCGCGAAGCCCAGCGGCTACCTGCCCGCCGGGGTGCTGGCGGTGCTGGTGCACCGGCTGCTGCGCGGCGAGTCGCTGCCGGACGCGCTGACCCTGGCCCGCGAGCTGCTCGCCGAGTGCGAGGGGCACCAGCAGACCGAACGGCTGCTGCTGGTCGCCGAGGACCTCGCCGCGCAGGGCGCTCCCACCGCGGAGCAGCTCAAGGACCTGCTCGGCGGTGGCTGGACCGGGCACGAGGCGCTGGCCATCGCGGTGTGCGCGGCGCTGAGCCACGACGGCGTCGGCCCGGCCGTGATGGCCGCGGTGAACCACTCCGGCGACAGCGATTCGACCGGCGCGATCTGCGGCGCGATCGTCGGCGCCCGGCACGGTGCGTCCGCGCTGCCCGGCGTGTGGCTGCGGGACCTCGGGCAGCGGGAGACCGTCGAGAAGTTGACCGCGGACGCGCTGGTCGAGTTCGGCCCGCAGCCGCGCACCGACGAGACGTGGGCGCAGCGGTACCCGGCGGCGAAGGACTTGATCGACCTGGAGTTCCCGGCGGAGCTGCCGCGCGCGGCGCGGACGGGCACCGCCGGGTCGCCGAGCGCGGCGTCGGAGAAGACCGGCGAGCCGCCGAGCACGACACCGGAGAAGACCGGCGAGTCGCCGAGCTCGGGGTCCGAGAAGACCGGCGAGCAGTCGAGCTCGGGGCCGGAGAAGACCGCGGAGCAGCCAGGCTCGGCGCGGGAGGGCGCGGGCTCGGCGCGGGAGGGCGCGACCGAGCGCACCACCGAGCAGCCCGCGATCCGGGACGAGGAGTCGGTGCCGGAGGAGTCGGCGCCGGTGGCCAGGTTCCCGATCCCGGGCGGTGCCGCGCGCAGCGGCGACGAGCAGCCGGCCACGGCAGGGAAACCCGCGGAGTCCACTTCGGACGGACCGACGGGCCTCGCCCCCGGTGGCCGCACCCCGGCGGTGCCCGATGGGACCGCCGAGGACGCCGGCGCGGCTTCGGAGGAGGACGCGCAGCCCGAGCAGGACTCGGCCCCGGAGCGGACCGAGAAGCCCGCGCAGACCGGGAAACCCGAGCAGACCCCGAAGCCCGAACAAGCCGAGCAGACCCAGCAGGACGAGCAGACCCAGCAGGACGCGAAGTCCGAGCGGAGCACCGCCGACCAGGCCGCGCCGGACGCCCCGGCCGCCGCACCGCTGCCCACGATGGGTTCCTGGCCCGCGACCTCCTCGAACGGCCGCGACGGCGCCGCCGAGCAGGACGGGACCACGGCCGGGAGCGAGACCGCCGAGCCCGGATCCGCCGACGAGGCCGCGGCGAACGCCCGAGGTGCGGCGCAGCAGCCGGCGGCGCCGCTGACCGAGCGGATCGCGATGCCGCGGTCCGGCCCGGCCACCCGGAACTCCGGCGGTGCGCCGCAGCCGGCCGCGAAGCAGCCACCGGTCACCACCACCCGCGAACTCGCCGAGCCCGCCACCGAACGCGGCGCCCGCATCCTCGGCTGCCTGCTCGGCGGCGCGGTCGGCGACGCCCTCGGCTACCCGGTGGAGGACGACTCCATCGAGAAGATCCGCGCCGAGCACGGCGCGGCGGGCGTGGTCGACTTCGCCGACGCGCACCGCCCCGGCGGATCGATCAGCGACGACACCCAGCTGACCCTGTTCACCACCGACGGCCTCATCCGCGCCTCGATCCGCCGCAGGCTCTACGACGAGACCGATCCGGCGCAGCAGGTGCAGCACGCCTACCAGCGCTGGCTGCACACCCAGGGCTTCGACTGGAAGGACGCGGGCGGGCCGATCGCGGTGACGCCGCCGGATGGCTGGCTGATCCGGGAGAAGGGCCTGTTCGTGCGCCGCGCGCCCGGCGCCACCTGCGTGCAGGCGCTGCACGGCTACGCCACCAGCGGGCGGCTGGGCACCTTGACGAACCGGATCAACGACTCGAAGGGCTGCGGCGGCGTGATGCGCGCGGCGCCCGCCGGGTTCTGGTCCGACGATCCGGCCGAGACGTTCCGGGTGGGTGCGGCCACCGCGGCGCTGACCCACGGGCACCCGAGCGGGTTCCTGCCCGCCGGAGCGCTCGCGGTGATCGTGGCGCAGCTGCTCGGCGGCCGGTCGTTGCCGGAGGCGGTGGACCGGGCGCTGACCGAGCTGTCCGGCTGGGAAGGGCACGAGGAGACCACCAGCGCGTTGCGCCGCGCGATCGAGCTGGCCACCGAGGGCACGCCGACGCCGGAGCAGATCCAGCACCGGCTCGGCGACGGCCGGGTCGGCGAGCAGGCGCTGGCCATCGCGGTGTGCGCCGCGCTGGCGCGCCCGTTCTCCTACACCGACGCGGTCGTGCTGGCCGCGAACCACTCCGGTGACAGCGACGCGACCGCCTCGATCTGCGGCAACATCATGGGCACCGCGCACATGGCGAGCGCGATCCCGGAGAACTGGCGGCAGCGGGTGGAGCTCGGCGAGGTCGTCGAGCAGCTGGCGCGGGACGCCACCGAGGAGTTCGGCGAGCACCCGCCGTCGGTGCCGGAGTGGCTGCGCCGCTACCCGGCGGGCAGCTCCCCCGCTGCAGGTTCGAGCGGCGCCGCCGCTGCGGGTTCGGACGGCGCCGCCGCGGAGCCGGAGCGCGAGTCCGCGCGGCCCGCCCCGGAGGCGGCCGAGCAGACCATGGTGATGGCGCCCATCCCCGCCGTGCCCGACGAACCCCCGGCGAGCGCGCCCGCGGCGAGGCCGGCGACCTCGGCGGGGCCGAAGGGGAGCGCATCCGAACCGGCGGCGAGCGCCCCCGAACGGGCCGCGGAACGGGGCGAGGCCGCAGCTCCTCGTCGTTGAGGC
>NZ_JAIUJZ010000324.1:0-3629 GCF_020176775.1 Saccharopolyspora sp. 6M | reverse complement strand
CGCGACCAGCGCGTACTCGCGGTGGACCGGGCGCAACATCGATGCCCAGGTCGCGGCGGCGCAGGCCGCGGGGGATCACCCCGCACCTGCCTGGAGGTGACCCGCTATGACCACCAACCCCGCTGAGGACTACACGACGATGGGCGAACTGCTGCACCTGCCCGTACCCGGCACCCACCGTTCCGGGCAGGTCGAGCCGACCGAGCCCCGCGACACCGCCGAGCACGAGGACACCACTACGCCGGGCACGGGCCTGGCCCGGGACCGGGAACGCGGCGTGGTCCCGGCCGCGCTGGCCGGGCGGGCGGCGGCGGTGCGCGATCACCTGCGCGAGCACGGACGCGACTATGCCGTGACCGGCGGGAAGTTCGTGGCGCGGCACGGGGTGTTCCTGCTGGGCGGGGCGTGGGACACCGCGACCAGCGCGTACTCGCGGTGGACCGGGCGCAACATCGATGCCCAGGTCGCGGCGGCGCAGGCCGCGGGGGATCACGGCACTGCGGCGCAGCTGTCGGCGCAGCGCAACGAGTCCCGGCGGCTGTTTTTGGAACGCATCAAGGTCTTCGGTGGCCTGTTGGTGCAGGTGCCGGTGTTTCTGTCCGGGGTCAGCGGGCTGATGATCGGCGTCACGTTGATCGTGTCGGTGGCCGCGTGGGTGCAGCCCGGCGGGCTCGGGTTCACCGACGTGTGGTCCGGGCTGTTCGAGGCGATGGCCGGCGGTTTCGAGTGGGCGATGTGGGCGGCGTCCTGGGCGCCGTGGGCGGTGCTGCTGGTGCTGGGCGGGCTGCTGGTGCAGGGCTACAACCGGCGCCGGGACCGTCAGGCGGCGCCGGAGTGGGCGCGGACGCAGGCGGTGCGCACCGCTGAGGTCGTCAATGTCACGCCGTCTGCGGTGGTCGCTGCGTTGCGCAATCTGGGTTTGCCGGTGCTGCGCAAGGCCATCGACGACTCCGGCGATGGCGGGGCCTGGATGTTGGGGATCATCACCCGCTACGGGCCTGGGGCGCAGGTGCACGTGACGTTGCCCAAGGAGGTCACCGTCGCGAAGATCATGGACAGGCGGGATGTGCTGGCGGGCAATCTCGACCGCAAGGCCCACGAGGTCCAGATCGAGGGGTCCGAGGACTCCGAGCGGGAGTTCATCCTGTGGGTGGCCAACTCGGGTGCGCTGGACAAGCCGGTTCCGCCGTCGCCGCTGGTGGATGCCGAGTTCGGCCCGATCGACATCTACCGCGACCTGATGCCCTGGGGCATCTCGCCGAAGGGCGATGCGGTGCTGCTCAACCTGCTTCAGCAGCACCTGTTGCTGGCGGGGTTGTCCAAGCAGGGCAAGACCGCCGCGGCGCGGGCGCTGCTGTTGTGGGCGGCGTGCGATCCGTCGGTGCGGATCAGGCTCGCCGACCTGAAGGGCTTCGGGGACTGGTCCATGTTCGAGGGCCTGGCCGAAGAACTCATCGAAGGCGCCGGAGATGCGAACTTCATCGCCACCTGCGACATGCTGGAGTGGGGCGTCGAGGAGATGGAGCGCCGCTACGACAAGTGGCGTGAGCTGGGCCGTAAGGGCGATGTGGACCGGGCGTCCTCCCTGGCGGGCAGCGGATTCGAGCCCTTGATCATCGTCGTGGACGAGGTGCAGAAACTGTTCACCTGCACCACCGAGCACCCCGAAGGTGGTGACATCGGCGGCAAGGGCAAGAAGTCCCGCGCCGTGCGCGCCGCCCAGGCCCTGCACGACCAGGCCCGCGCGGTCAACATCCACTTCTGGGAGTTCGCCCAGAACCCCACCGACGCGAACCTTCCCGTGGTGGTCCGTGAAGGTGCCATGATCCGCGCCAGCCTGTTCGTGGGCACCGAAGGCATCGCCAAGATGGCCCTCGGTGAAGCTCCGGTCGACACCGGGGCCGCCCCACACGCACTGCGTGCCGGACTCGACCGCGGCACCGTCGTGCTCGCCCCCGGCGAATCGATGGACCTGCCCGGCGGCGCCACCCACACCACCGTGCGCACGCACTACATCGGCACCGAAGCCGCCTACACCATCGCCGAGAGAGCGAAGAGCTTCCGCAGCGGCACGCAGCACCACCAAGACGAACCCGAACAGCGCGATCTGCTCGCCGACGTCGCCGACGTCCTCGGCGAAGAGGACAAGGCCAAAGCCACCGACGTCGTGGCCCGCCTGCGCACCCTCGCACCGAACTACCGCCCCTACCGCGGGCTCAACGCCGACAAGCTCAAAGAACACCTCGACGAACTCGGCGCGAAGGTCACGAAGGTCGGCGTGCTGACCGTATACACAGAACGTGTTCACCAAGCCCTCGCCGCCCGCGAGGGAGGGAACGACACCCCCTAGCCGGCAACCGGCCCCACAGCGGCCCACAGGCCACCACCGCGCCGCCGTTCCCTCATTCCCTTCTGCGCCATCAACGCAGCTCAAAGCTAGGGAAAGCCACCAAGGGGGCACCGAGGGAATTTTCCCTCCGACCCCCAGTACTCCCTACCCCGTTCCCTGTCCTCTCCCTACCCCTACACGCCCGCGCAGTCACCCACAGTAATCGATTGGGAGTTGATTCGGATGTCCCAGACCTGGCACATCATCCGCCGCCGCAGCTGGTGGGACGGCTCGATCGAAGCCTGGTGCGGCGACCGCAAGCCCGGCGGCGCCTACGAGACCGACCTGTTCCGGCTGCCCCGCGGCGGCACGACCTGCCCGGCCTGCACCGCCGCCAAGAAGCGGGGGCGGGCATGAGCGCGAAGTGCCGCCACTGCGGCACCGCCGCGTCCCGCCACTGCTCGATCTGCACCGGCTGCCCCGGCGGCCACGGCCCGACCTGCCCCCGCCACGAAGACAACCGGCCCCGCCGGCACTTCGACCGCTGAACCAGAGAGGAGACCGCTGCATGAACTGGATCGACCCGAACGACGCCGTGATCGAGCAGCACCTGCGCGGCCCCCGCCGCGCCTCAGCCGCAGTCACGGCCCCCGTCGTGGGTGAACCGACCGCGGCCGCCGGGCTGGTCGTGTGCCCGCACCTGACCCAGCTCCAGCCGGACGCGGCGTGGACCTACAGCGGCGAGTGGACGGTCCGCCACCGCCTCAGCGGCCGATCGCCCGCCGCGCACGTACGGGGGTCCGGACTCGGCCATGCCCGCGATCTCGCCGCGCTGCTCGGCGACCTCGACGTCGACTGGACCCAGGCGGCAGACGAGCTGCCCGTGAGCGATCCGCAGATCGGCGCGGCGGTGCGGGGCGTCGTCGACCGCGTCCGGGACGCGGTCCGCGATGCGCGCCCGGTAAGGCTGCGCCCATCGAGCTGGGTCGAAGTGCCGCCCCCGTACTGGCTCAGCGAGCGCGACGAGCCCGGCGACGGGTGCTTCTACCCGCAGTGGGGCGACGCCGCCGACGCCCTGGCCGCTGGGGCGCGTCGGGAGGCGGTCGTGCGCCGCGACACCGCGGCGTGGTGGGGCCTGCGCTGCGCCGCCGCCGACTGCACGGAGCACCTGGCCGAGGACGAGTACGAGAGCGGCCCGATGGATTCCCGCGCCGCACTCGCCGACCTCGACACCGTCGCAGGCGGCCGTCACGTCCCCCTCGCGCAGCAGGTCGCCGCGGACCACCTCCACCTGGTCCCG
>NZ_JAIUJZ010000323.1:0-3666 GCF_020176775.1 Saccharopolyspora sp. 6M | reverse complement strand
AGGAAACAGCTGAGAACCCGCTGCGGTGCCGGTTGCGTGCTGGGTCGGCAGCTCAGCGGCTTCGCCGCTGAGCGGATCAACTGATCAACTGATCAACTGATCAACTGATCTGTTGGTGGTTGGTGGGTGGTGAGGTCTGCGACAGCGGGGTGGGGTGGTCCTGGGGGTGGCTTAGGGTCTGGGGTCATGCCTCAGGGAAAGCCGAACGTCGTTCCGCAGGACGGTCTCACTACGCGGCAGCGTCGCAACCGTCCGCTGCTGCTCGTGCACACCGGGGAGATGAAGGGCAAGTCCACCAGCGCCTTCGGGCTCGCGCTGCGCGGCTGGAACCAGGGCTGGTCCATCGGGGTGTTCCAGTTCGTGAAGTCGGCGAAGTGGAAGGTCGGCGAGGAGAGCGCGTTCCGCGCCCTGGGCAAGCTGCACGACGAGACCGGTGAAGGCGGCCCCGTCGAATGGCACAAGATGGGCGAAGGCTGGTCCTGGGCCCGCAAGCAGGGCAGCGAAGAGGACCACGCCGCCGCCGCGCTCGAAGGCTGGCGGGAGATCGCCCGCCGCCTCGGCGAGGAACGGCACGGCATGTACGTCCTCGACGAGTTCACCTACCCGCTGCACTGGGGCTGGATCGACGTCGGCGAAGTCGTCCGGACGCTGCGCGACCGGCCCGGCCACCAGCACGTCGTGATCACCGGCCGCAACGCCCCCCAGGAGCTCGTCGACGCCGCCGACCTGGTCCTGGAGACCACGAAGGTCAAGCACCCGATGGACGCCGGGCAGAAGGGCCAGAAGGGCATCGAGTGGTGAGCCCGCGCGTCGTCATCGCCGCGCCCGGCTCGGGGCAGGGCAAGACGACGGTGGCGACCGGTCTGCTCGGCGCGCTGCGCCGCCGGTCGCTGCGGGTCGCGCCGTTCAAGGTCGGCCCCGACTACATCGACCCCGGCTACCACCACGTCGCCTCCGGGCTGCCCGGCCGGAACCTGGACCCGGTGCTGGTGGGGGAGGAGCGGATCGCGCCGCTGTTCCGGCACGGCAGCGCCGGTGCCGACCTGGCCGTCGCCGAAGGCGTGATGGGCCTGTTCGACGGCAAGATCGACGGGCCGGGTCCGGGCGACGAACCGGCCTTCGGCTCCACCGCGCACGTCGCGGGCCTGCTGCGCGCCCCGGTGGTGCTCGTCGTCGACGCGCAGGGGCAGTCGCAGAGCATCGCCGCGCTGCTGCACGGGTTCCGCAGCTTCCAGCCCGGGGTGCGGCTGGCCGGCGTGATCCTCAACCGGGTCGGTTCGCCGCGCCACGAGCAGGTGTTGCGGGACGCGGCGGACTCGGTGGGACTGCCGGTGCTCGGCGCGCTCGGCCGCACCGGCGGGCTCAGCGTCCCGTCCCGGCACCTCGGGCTGGTCACCGCCACCGAGCACGGCGGCGCCGCCACCGACGCCGTCGAAGCCATGTCGGACGCGGTCGAGTCCGGGGTGGACCTGGACGCGGTGATCGCGCTCGCCCGCAGCGCCCCCGCCCTGGACGGGCCCGCGTGGGACGCCGCCGCCGAAGTGGTGCCCGTCCCGGACCGCCCGGTGATCGCCGTGGCGGGCGGGCCCGCGTTCACCTTCGCGTACACCGAGCACGTCGAACTGCTCACCGCCGCCGGAGCCGAGGTCGCGGTGCTCGACCCGCTGCGCGACGAGGAGCTGCCCGCGGGCACCCGCGGGCTCGTGCTGCCCGGCGGGTTCCCCGAGCAGCACGCCGCGGCGCTGTCCGCGAACTCCGCGCTGCGCGCGGAGATCACCCGGTTCGCGGCCACCGGCGCCCCGATCCACGCCGAGTGCGGCGGGCTGCTGTACCTCGCCGAGGAGCTCGACGGGCATCCGCTGTGCGGGGTGATCCCGGCGCGCGCGGAGATGTCACCGCGGCTCACCCTCGGCTACCGGGACGCCGTCGCCGCCACCGACTCCGCGCTGAGCAGCGCCGGAACCCGGTTCACCGGCCACGAATTCCACCGCACCCGGCTCGAACCGGGCAGCGGCGGGCAGCCCGCCTGGTACTGGCGGGACGGCGCGGCCGTCGCGGAAGGATTCGTGCGCGGCGGGCTGCACGCCTCCTACCTGCACACCCATCCGGCCGGTGCGCCGGAGGCGGTGTCGCGGTTCGTGACCCGCTGTTCCCGGACGGTGACGGGCGGTGCGGGTACGGCCGTGTAGCCCGCCGCGATCAACAGGTACGGTCGTCACCTGTGCGGCCACGGTGGGCGACGGGGTTCCGGTGCCAGCGGACCGGTCGATCCCCCGCCCGACCTGGCCATCGAGCCGGTGCCCCCTCCCTCGGTGTGGTCCGATGTGGACGGTTCGGCGCGGCGAGCCGTACCGGTGACGCGGAAGAGGAGAGCGAACAGTGAGTGGCCGGATCTCGTTCATCGGTGCCGGACCCGGCGCCGCGGACCTCATCACGGTCCGCGCCGCGCGACGCATCGCCGAAGCCGACGTCGTGGTGTGGTCCGCCAGCGTGCTCGCCCCCGAATGCGTGCGGGAGCACGCGAGCCCCGACGCGGAGCTGCTCGACTCCTCCCAGCTCACCCACGAGCAGGCGGTCGAGGTGTACCGCCGCGCCGAGCGGGACGAGCTGCGGGTCGTGCGGCTGCACGCCGGTGACCCGGCGCTGTGGGGTTCCGTGCAGGAGCAGCACGACGCCTGCGCCAAGATGGAGCTGGACGTGGAGATCGTGCCCGGCGTCAACGGCTTCTCCGCCGCCGCCGCGGCCGTCGGCCGCGAGCTGACCACCGCGGACACCGCGCGATCCGTGCTGGTCACCCGCCTCGGCGCCGGGAACCCGGACGCCGAGCAGGTGCGCGAACTGGCGCGGCACCAGGCGACGATGGCGGTGACGCTGCCCGCCTCCCGCGCGGCCCAGCTGGTGGAGGAGCTGCGCGCCGGTGGCTGCGCCGACGAGGTGCCCGTGCTCGTCGCCTACAAGGTGAGCTGGCCGGACGAGGTGCTGCTGAGCACCACCGTCGGCGAGCTGGAGCAGGCGGTGAAGCAGCGCAAGCTGTGGAGCACCGCGCTGTTCCTCGTCGGCAAGGCGCTCGGCGCGAGCGGCCGGTCCCGCGGCTACGGCGAGTCCGGCTACCGCCGGACCGAGACATCCGGGCGTCGCCGCGGCTACCGGTCGGCGCGGCGGCACGACGCGGCCGAGCGCTCCGGCTCCGACCAGGAGGACGTCCCCGGCTCGCGTGCGGCGTTCCACGTGGGCACCGGCCCCGCCGTCGAGCGCCCGCAGCCCGAACCGGCGGCCGAGCCGGCGGCGCCCGCGCCCGACCCGGTGCCCGGGCGCGGTTCCGACGGTGCGACCGCGGTGCCGAACATCGCCTGGTGGGCGGTGCGGGAGTGGCAGGAGGCCGCTCGCGGTGCCGCCCGGGGGCAGGCGCGGCAGCGGCGCACCGAGGACCCGGCGCAGCCGGAGCTGTTCGGGGGCGGGCCGGAAGCCGAGACCGCACCGGCGGCCGCCGCGGCGCCCGAGACCACCGCGGCATCCCCGGAACCCGAGGGCACCGAGGCGCCGGTGCGCGTGGCGGAGACCGCCGCACCGGACCCGGCCACCGCGGACTCCGAAGTGGGGGGACCACCGCGGCGCCCCCGCGCGCGGCGCCCCCCCCCCCGGGGCCGGCGCGCGGGCGGCCGGGGG
>NZ_JAIUJZ010000322.1:0-3693 GCF_020176775.1 Saccharopolyspora sp. 6M | reverse complement strand
GACAGGAGTTCGTCGAGGTCGTCGGGGGTGGGTGGGCCGGTGCGGGTGTGGATGCGTTGGGAGAGGTCTGCGTTGTGGAGGAGTCCGAAGTCGGGGTTGTTGAGCAGGTCGTGCTCTTGGCGTTCGCGGAGTGCTTCGATGGTGAGCCGCAGCTGCTGCTCGGTCTGGTCCATCGGCGTGCTGTAGAGGTCGGACACGCGGCTGTGCACGCGCAGCACCGCTTGGGCGACGGCCAGCTCGTACTCGCGCGGCGAGGTCTCGTAGTCGACGAAGGTGCCGCCGAGCGGAGCTTCGCCGCTGTGTCCGGAGTGGATGCCGATCTCGGCTTCGCCGTGCTTGTTCTGCGACTTCGACGGCCGCGAACGCACGTCGTCGAGGTGGGCGCGCAGTCCGTCGGCGCGGGCCGCCGTCTCCTCCACGACGTCACCGCGCAGTTCCAGCACGGTGCAGGGCGTGACGGCCTTCACGGTGTGCGGCCACCGCGAGCCCTGGTCGAGCAGCAGCCCGGACCCGGCGTGGTCCCCATCGGCGAGCAACCCGAGCACCGCGTCGTCGCCGTACTCGCCGCGGGTCAGCTTGTGCGCCTTGCCGTGCGCCAGCAGCAGGATCCGATCGACCGGCGCGCCCGCCTCGGCGAGCACCGCGCCCGCCTCGTACTCGCGCTGCACGAACCGGTCGGCGAGCGCACCGAGCACCGCGTCGTCGTCGAAGTCGCGCAGCGCGGGCAGCTCCCGCAGCTCCTGCGGCACCACCTGCACGTGTTTGCCGGTGCTGACGAACGTGACGCGCCCGTCGCCGAGGGTGTAGGTCAACCGGCGGTTCACCCGGTAGGTGCCGGAGCTCGCCTCCACCCACGGCAGGGTGCGTTGCAGCCAGCGGGACGTGATGCCCTGCATCTGCGGCGGGGTCTTCGTCGTGGTCGACAGGTTCCGCGCCGCCTCGGTGCCCAGGCTGAGCGCGGGGCGAGCGCCGGAACCCGCGTCCGTGGGGTCCCCGGTGTGGGTCTCGCGGGTCATGCAGTCACCAATCCCGTTGTCGTTGCTGGAAGAACCGGGCCGGGAGGCGGCCCGGGGTACTAGCCGGGAGCCCGGCGCAGGAAGCGCTCGTCCGGGCGCCCGGGTCGGCCGTGCGCGCGCCGCGCCCGGCGCGGCCGGTCTCCGGTACCGGCGTAGCGGCCGGTGACCGCGACCCACCGCAGCTCGCCCGCCATCCACTGCTGCATGCCGCGCACGTACCGCTCCAGCCGTGCGCAGCCCGCCGCGTCGAGGTCGAACTCGCCGGTGAGCGCGGGAAGTTCCCAGTGCGCGACCGACTCGAACCGCCGCAGCCGCGCCGTGCACAGGTCGTCGGTCAGCGACACCGCCTGCTGCGGCCGGCAGCCGAGGAACGCCGCCACCGCCGCCACCACGTTCGGCGTCCGCGGCGGGCCGGGAGACGTCGTCCGGTAGCGGAGCAGGTCGTGCCGCAGCGCGCTGACCTCGGCGAACGCCTCGGCGAGCGCCCGCATCGGGGTGCCGGTGAACAGTTCGGCGGGCAGCTGCGCGGCGTGGCGGTGCCGCAGCAGCGCGGCGCTGAACTCGGCGCCGCAGCTGCGCCGCCGGGACGCGAGCAGCGCCAGCGGATCGGCCGGCTCCGGGCCGCGCAGTTCCGCCACCCGGTACTCGAAGCGTTCCGCGAGCCGCACCGCGAACTCGCGCCGCCGCCGGGGTTCCAGCTCGTCGGTGGTGCGCCGCCACAGGTCGACCAGCGCCCGCTCCCACGGTTCCCGCGGTTCCGGCCCGTCGCGGAGCAGGTCCGCGAGCCGATCCCGGAACGCCGCACCCGAGGCCCGGGACCGGAGGTGGTCATCGGCGTACCACGACCACACCTGCCAATCGGCGGCCAAATCCAGCTCGGCCGCCGCCGCATCGGGTTCGGTCAGCGCGGCCAGCAGCGCGTAGTCGGCGGAGTCGAACGCGGCGGGAGTCCACGAGCGGGTGCCGCGCAGCAACCCGTGCTCCTCGGCCCACTCGCGGCAGTGCCGCCGCGCCGCGTCCACCGCCGGATTCCGCCTGGTGTCGAAGGGCATGAAGAACTCGGGCAGCCGCACCCGGTTCGAGGCGTGGGGGGGGGGGGGGGGCGGCGGCCCGGCGTCCCGCGGCGCCGTGTCCGGCCGGCACGCCAGCAGGCCCGCCGACCAGTCCCGCAGCCCCTGGACGTAGCGCAGAACCGCGTCGCGCTGCGCCGCGTCCGCGCACTCCGCCAGCAGCACGGACAGGCCGGTGCCGGTGAGCTCGTCGAACCGTTCCGCGCGCCACGACAACAGGTCGTCGAGCATGGCGAGCGCTCGCGCCCGGGACTGCCCGAAGTGCCGCTGCAGCACCACGACGCTGTCGGAGAGCTCGTCCCGCGGTTCCTCCGGCGCGCCCGCGTTCCGGGTGCGCAGCAGCACCACGTCGCAGAACGCGTCGTGCACCGCGCGGAACGCGGCGCTCGCGGCGACCTGCCGCGGGATCCGCACCCGCAGCCCGTAGGCCACCAGCCGCGCGGCCCACGGGCCGGGCCCGCTGGTGCGGCCCGCGCCCAGGTGGTCGATCGGGTTGGGCACCCGGGACACCGCCGCCCCCGCCGACTCGGCGGCCTGCCCGCGCAGCAGGTCGATCAGCGCGGCATCGACCTGCCGCCGCCACGACGGCGCGACTCGGGAACGCAGGTCGCGCAACGCCCTGCCGGCGGGGTCAGCGGCGTCTCGGGATTCGGCCGCACCGGTCAGCACCTGGTGCAACCCCGCCACGGAGCGCTCGGCGACTGCCCCCGAGCAGCGCCGGACGTGCCCGCGCACCGCCGCCACCCACACCTCGAAGCAGGCGATCAGCGCCAGCTCCGCGCCGGGCACGTCGGGATGGGTCCAGGCGGCGAGCAGCACCTGGTCCCGCACGGCGGATGCGGTCACCCCGGGGCCGGTGGCGTCAGGCGTGTGAGCCACCGGCCCCGGAGCTTCCTCCCCGGGTGCGACCCGGAACGGGTCCGCGCCGGGGGAGTGCGGGGAGCTCGGGATCCCCGCGTCCGCGGGCCGACGTGGACCGGATAAGTCCACATCGGACAGAAGCAGGCCATGTTCCCGCGTCCACCTGGCGGCGAGCGCGTGCGCGCGATCCACGTGCGGGTTCAGCCGCGCACCGCACGGCGCACCGGAACCGGGGATCTCCAAGGCCCGCATCCCGGGTCAGCCCTCGCGCCCGATCTCGACGTGCTCCAGCACGCCGAGGGCATCCGGCACCAGGATCGCGGCCGAGTAGTAGGTGCTGACCAGGTACGAGATGACGGCGCTCTCGTTGATGCCCATGAACCGCACCGACAGGCCCGGCTGGTACTCGTCCGGGATGCCGGTCTGGTGCAGGCCGACGACGCCCTGGTTCTGCTCCCCGGCGCGCAACAGCATGATCGAGGTGGTGCGGGTCTCCGACACCCCGATCTTGTTGCTCGGCAGCAGCGGCACGCCGCGCCACGCCGGGACCTGGTGGCCCTGGAAGTCCACGTTCTGCGGGTACAGCCCGCGCTTGCTGCACTCCCGGCCGAACGCGGCGATCGCCCGCGGGTGCGCCAGGAAGAACGTCGGCTCCTTCCACACCGTGGACAGGAGTTCGTCGAGGTCGTCGGGGGTGGGTGGGCCGGTGCGGGTGTGGATGCGTTGGGAGAGGTCTGCGTTGTGGA
>NZ_JAIUJZ010000321.1:0-272 GCF_020176775.1 Saccharopolyspora sp. 6M | reverse complement strand
GTCCCCGGAGGGGACCGCAGGGGGCTGGCAGGCTGACCACCATGACCGGACCCGGCGGGCCTCGATGAAGGGCGGTCCCCGGAGGGAACCGCAGGCGACCTCCGCATGTCCACGTCGGCCGCGTCGACCCAGCCTCGATGAAGGGCGGTCCCCGGAGGGGACCGCAGGCCGAGCAGTTCGGCGGCCTCGGTGAGGCTGACCAGCTCGGGCCTCGATGAAGGGGGGGGCCCCGACGGGGCCGCCCGGGCCTACCCGCCGAGCTGGGGAGGGGG
>NZ_JAIUJZ010000320.1:0-3433 GCF_020176775.1 Saccharopolyspora sp. 6M | reverse complement strand
CCCCGGAGGGGACCGCAGGAGGGGCGTCTCGGTGGGGGTGTTGCGCTGGGGTTTTGCTGCTCGTTGCGAGGGGTCGGTTTCAGGCGGGGGCTTGTTGATCACGTTTGTACCGGTCAACGTCATGCTGGTGCTGTGACCTGCATTGATGTGATGCGAAGGCTCTGTGGCTGGCGGGTGTGGTGCTGGAGGCTTCGCGTGAGCTGCGGTTGAGTTTAGGTGAGGTTTCGCCAGGTGGTGTCGAGCGTGGTGGCGGGGGCGTTGGCGAGGGTTTTGTCCCAGCGGTCTTGGAGTGCGGTGATGGTGCGGTGCTCGACTTCGCTGGAGACGTGGGAGTAGGTCTGTTGCATTGGGTTTTGCAGCGTGTGGCCCAGTCTGCATGCTTGGGCGATTTCGGGGATGGCGTCGGTGATGAGCCAGGTTTTGTGGCTGTGGCGTAGGTCGTGGAAGGCGAGGCCGGGTAGGACTGGCGGGACTCGGAGAGGGATGCGGGTGCGGTGGAGGTTGCCGTCGGCTGCGGGGCGCATGGCGCGCCGGTTGAAGTTGGAGCGGCGGAGGTAGGTCTGCTCGGCGCTGACGAAGATGTGCGGGTGATCGTGGTGGTCGAGGTGGGTGCGGAGAAGTTCGGTGAGGAACGGGGGAAGGGTGATGGTGCGGGCGGATTCGGGGGTCTTGGGCGGGCCGAGTTCGAAGTGGCCGTTGAGTTCGTGCAACGCTCCGATGTCGGGGTCGATGACGATCGTGGCGTCGTCGAGGTGGGTGTTGATGCGTTGTAGCCCGGCGAGTTCACCCCAGCGTGCGCCGGTATAGGCGGCGGTGGTGATCAGGACGCCTGCCCATCCGCCGATGAGGTTGGCTGCGTGGTCGGCGATGAGCAGGGCTTGTTCGGGGGTTGCCCAGGGGCGTTCAACACGCTTGGTGTGGAGGCGTTTTCCACGTCGTCCGCGTGTGCGGACTGGGTTGGACGGGATGAGCCGGTCGTCGACGGCGTCGGTGAGGATGAGGGAGAAGACTTTGCGGATGTGTCCGACTGTGGAGGGCTTGTAACCGCGGGCGGCGAGCTTCTTGGTCCAGGCTGCGATACCGATTCCGGTGATCTCTGCGAGCGGTGAATCGCCCCACTTGGGCAAGATGTGGTTGTTCAGCAGGCTGCGGTATTGGTTCTCGGTGTTGGGGCGCACATCAAGAGCGTCGAGCCAGTCGTCGACCCAGGTGGAGAGAGTGATTTTTCCTGCTGCCGGGTCGATCCAGTTCCCTTTCCTTTGGTCGGTTTCGATGTCGTCCGCGTAGTTTTTCGCAGCGGTCTTGGTGGCGAACCCGGGAATGGAGCCTAGTGTTCCGTCTTTTTTCGGATAGCGGACCCGCCAGGATGATCCGTGCTTCTCTGCCCATGCCATGGTCGTCTCCTATTTGTTGGATCGATTGCGATGGGTCGATGGGGCCATCCAGTTCATTAGAGGGCAAGTGGTCGCCTGACAATGCGGGTTAATGTGCGGAGAATCACTTGTGGTGAATATTTTGTTCGGCGCCGTGCTGGGCGATGAGCTGGACGTCGTGCTGGGAAAAGCGGAGGTGGCGTCCAATGAAGGTGCAAGGTATTTCTCTAGTGCCTGCTTTGCGGCGTAGCCACGATTCTTTGATGGCAAGTGTTTGGGCTGCTTCCCGAGGTGTCAGGAGTGGTAGCAAGGAAGAGGCTGGCTCGGGGATGGAAGAGTTCTGTTTCTTTTGAGGAAATCGTTTCGTCACTTTGATTGCTCCAGGTTCGTGGTCTGGCGAACGCATTGCCGAGTTCGCCATGTCTGCCTAAGCGGGTGTACGGAAGATCAGGACGTCTTCGTGGGAGATGAGGTGTAGCGGGAGTCCGGCGTCGCGTTGTTTGCGGATGAAGTCGCGTTGGAAGAAGCTGCCGCGGGCGATGAGTTCGGTGTCGGTGGCTCGTGCGAGGAGTGCGACGCAGCGTTCGGTGGGGATGAGTCCGGCGCGTTGTCCGCAGGTGAGGATTTGGGAGGGGAGGTCGATGAGTTCGGAGTGCTCTCGCCAGGGCCGCAGCGTGATGGCGATGTGTCCGCCGGGTGTGAGGAATGTGCGGAGTGCGGTGAGGATGCGGGTGAATCCGGCGAGGAGTCGGTGGTGGCCGATGTTGGCGAGGTTGCCGCGGTCGAGGGCGTTGCCGTAGCGGTGGTGGAACTTCTGCACGGTCTTGTTGGGTGTGGTGATGACTTGGCCGTGGACGGAGGGTCCGTAGGGCGGGCTGGTGACGGCGAGGGAGGCTTGGCTGGCGTACTCGATCGGCAGCAGTGAGCCGAGTTGGCGGGCGTCTCCGGCGTAGACCTCGCCGTGGTGGCCGACGCCGTCGTCGTGGGCGAGGGTGAGGTTGTCGCGGGCGACGTGGACCCAGTGCGGTTCGTATTCCACCCCGACCGCGCGGCGCCCGGCGTGGAGCGCTTCGACCAGAGTCGTGCCGATGCCGCACATCGGGTCGATCACGAGGTCGCCGGGTTGGGTGTAGTGGGCGATGGCGTGAGCGGCCACGGCCGGGAGCATCTTCGCCGGGTGGGCGGTCGATTCAGGGGTGTAGCGGTGTTTGCGTTGGGAGGCGGGTGCGGACTGGGCCGTCGCCCACACCGACACTCCCGAGCTTGGTGTGGTGCTGGTGGTGGCGGGGTGCTGGCGTTCGGGCATGGCGGGGGCCTTCCTGTGGTCGGGCTCGGAGCTCTGGTGCGTGCTCACGGGTGTTCGCCGTTCGTGTGGTCGGTGGGTTGGGCGAACACGAGCAGGTCGGAGTGGATCCGCTGATGCCGCGCCACCCGCCCGGACCGTGCCTCGGTGGTGGTCTTCGGTGGGGTGAGGGGGTGGCGGTGCAGGGGTGTGTGGAGGACGACGAGGTGCTGGAGGTAGAGCAGGTCGGCGTTCTGCCCGGCGGCGACTACTGACCCGGTCGGGTCGATGAGCACCCCGTCGTGTTGGTGACTGTGGGTGAGTACGGCGAGGGTGCCGCCGGTGCGGAGGCGGCGGGCTGCGTGCAGCGCGACGAGATCGGTCACGGCATCTCCGGACGCGTCCGGGGAGAGGCTGGTGATGATCAGGTCGAGATCCGCATTCGGCACGTCGGCGGCCGGGCCGCGCACTGCCTCCGCGGGGTCTGGGGCGGGTGCGGTGTGGTGGGCGTCGGGGGTGATGAGCCCGTCCCAGAACGGCCGAGACACCGTTCCTGCCACCGCGGAGCCGGAACTGGGGACGTGGTCGAGGACGGCGGTGCGGCCGGTTCGGTCGATCGCGGCCAGGGCGTCGTCGGCCTGCTCGTCGAGTTCAGGGGTGTGCTCGGCGGCGTTCGTGCGGGGCCAGGGCAGCAGACCGACCCGGGCGCCGGGCTCGGTGAACGCCGTGGTGATCTGCCGGATGAGCGCGGGCGGCCAGGCTAGGGCCGGGTCGATGG
>NZ_JAIUJZ010000319.1:0-3747 GCF_020176775.1 Saccharopolyspora sp. 6M | reverse complement strand
CCGTCTTTGGGGCTCGTGGCCGCGGTTAGGTGTATAACTCCCAGGGGCGGCCCGGCGCGGCGACGCAGGCCACCGCCAACCCCCTCGCGGCGGAGTAGGTCGAGCACGACTCGCTGCGCTGGCGCGAGTACGAGCACGCCCGCTTCTACTGGACGCCCGACACCGGCGTGCACATCGTCTTCGGCGGCATCCTCGACCGGTTCGTCGCGCTCGGCGCGCACGACGTCGTCGGCGTGCCCACCACCGACGAGCTCACCGACGACGCGGGCGCCCGCTACACCGAGTTCGTCAGCCTCGACGGCAAGGAGACCGCCTCGGCGATCTACTTCACCAGCGCCACCGGCGCGCACCTGCTGCGCGCCCCGATCCTGGAGAAGTGGACCGAGAACGGCGGCGGTGCCGCGCTCGGCCACCCCACCACCGACACCACCACGACCCCCGACGAGCTTGGCGCCTACAACCACTTCTCCCGCCCCGGCGGCGCCTCCATCTACCTGACCCGGGACAACGAGGCGCACGTGGTGCTCGGCGCGATCCGGGACAAGTGGGCCGAATCCGGCTGGGAGGCAGGGCCGCTCGGCTACCCGACCACCGACGAGATCACCGCCGCCGACGGGCGCGGCAAGTACGCCCGGTTCGACGGTGACGGCGAGTTCGCCGCGGGCATCGCGTGGAGCCCGCAGACCGGGGCGCACTCGGTGCGCGGCGCCATCATCGACAAGTACCTCCAGTTCAGCGGCCCCAACGGGCTGCTCGGCTACCCCACCACCGACGAGCTCACCGCCCCCGACGGGCGCGGCAAGTACGCGCACTTCACCGGCGGCGACACCGGTGCCGCCTCCATCTACTGGTCGCCGCAGACCGGGGCCGTCGAGGTGTACGGCGGCATCCGCGCCCGCTGGTCCGCGCTCGGCTGGGAACGCTCCTACCTCGGCTACCCGGTGCGCGGCGAGCACGACGTGCCGTGGGGCCGCAGCACCGAGTTCGAGCTGGGGTACGTGGATTGGCACCGGGACGGCGGACGGGTGGCCGACTTCCCGAAGCGCTGACGGGCGAGCCCGGATCCCGGCTGGTACAACGGGAAACGGGCCACGAACTGAGGTGCGCCTGACGGAGTGGGGTCCGTCAGGCGCACCTCTTCCCGTTCCACCCGCTTCCGCAGAACGCTCGCCCCCGCCCGGATTCCGGTCGCCGGCCCCGATCTCGCCCGCGCCCCCGTTTTCGCCCGAACGCTCGGACTTCACGGCCTCGACGCCTCCGTCGTGGATCCCGGCCGATGCGGCCGAACCGGTGAACGTCGAAACCCGGGGCAACCGGCCGACCCCGCCCCGCGTGCTCAAGTCGTACGGAAATTCCTTGCTGTGCAAGCGAAAAGGGGACGTGCCTTGAACACCAGGAACTGGGGAATCGTGCTCGCCGCGGCCGCCGTGCCGCTCGCCCTCGCCGGACCCGCCGCCACCGCGGCCGCCGTGCCGGAACCGGCCGGACAGGCCCAGCAGCAGGCCTTCACGCCGATCGAAGAGCGGTACTGGAACGACGCCGACCTGCGGCAGCTGCTCGGCGAGCCGGTCGACTCGCAGCACACCGACGGCGAGACCAGCTACCAGCGGTTCCAGTACGGCTGGTTGTTCCACACCGAGGCCACCGGCGTCACCGAGATCCACGGCGACATCGCCGCGCGGTACAACGACATCGGGGGTTACGACGTGCTCGGCGCCGCCGACGCCGACGAGCGCGTCGCGCCGGACGGAGTCGGCCGCTACAACCAGTTCGCGGGCAGCGACGCGACCGGGCCCGCCTCGATCTACTGGACCGACGCGACCGGGGCGCAGGGCGTGTGGGGCCCGATCCGGGACTTCTGGGAGGCGAAGGGCTGGGAGGTCGGCTACCTCGGCTACCCGACGAAGACGACCACCGCCACCGTCGACGGATCCGGCAGCTACAACCACTTCGTCGGCCCGAACGGGGACGGCGCCTCGGTGTACTGGTCGGAGGAGACGGGCGCGCACTCGGTGCAGGGCGCGATCCGCGAAGCATGGGCCGCGCAGGGCTGGGAGACCGGCGAGCTCGGCTACCCCACGACCGACGAGCAGGTCGCCGACGACGCCATCGGCCGCTTCAACGAGTTCTCCGGCCGCCAGGAGACCGGGGCCGTCTACTGGTCCCCGGAATCCGGGGCGCACTGGCTGCGGGGCGACGTGCTGCGGCACTGGTACGACCTGGACCGCTACTCCGGCTACCTCGGCTACCCCACGTCCGACCCGCACGAGGTCGACGGCGGCGTCCAGGTGGACTTCCAGGGCGGCTACATCCTGCGCAACCCGGACACCGGCGCGATCAGCGACGCACCGTGGTGATCCGCTGACGAGCCGGACCACCGCGGGGAGCGGTCCGGCCCCGCTCACCCGTCCGTCCGAAGTGGACCGACCGAATCGGTCCACTTCGGACGGTCAGAGCGCGTCGGCGAGCCCGCCCAGGATCTCGGCGAAATCCACCGGCCGGCAGAAGTACCCGACGTGCCCGCAGTCGAGCGTCCGCACGTCGAACGGGTTCGCGGGCGCCAGCGCGTCCGCGTCCGCGATCATGCGGTCCTGCTCCGGCAGCGGGGTGCAGCGATCCGCGGCGAACCGCACGAACGTGCGCGGCACCCGGCCCCAGCGCTCCGCCGTCGCCGGCACCCGCTCCGCGCCGATGCGCACGTTCGCGTCCGGCTCCAGCACGTCCACCAGGGCGCGGAATTCGTCGTCGGTGCCCTCGGCCAGCATCGCGGCCTTCGCCGCCCGGAACCGCGCCGGGTCGGAGTCGCGCAGGTTGAACCGCAGCACGCCCAGCTCCGCCGGATCGCCGAGGACCGGCCACCCGATCTCGTCCAGCAGGTTCCCGGTGTGCTCCGGCCAGCGCGCCGAATCGGCCACCGACTCCGAGCGCACCGCGCACCACGCGGACAGGTACACGAGCCGGCCCACCAGCTCCGGGCACCGCTCGGCGACCGCGGTGATCGGGATGCCGCCCGCGCTGGTGCCCGCCAGCAGCACCGGACCGTGCTCGGCGACGCGGCGCAGCAGCCCCTCCAGGTGCTCGGCGTAGTCGTCGATCCCGATCCCGGCGAGCGCGGAAGGGGCGGTGGCGAACGCCTCGACGTCCTGCGGGGACTGGTAGTAGGCGGCCGGGTGGTGCGCGTTCAGGCCGTGCCCGGGCAGGTCCGGCGCCAGGCTGCGGTAGCCGCGCAGGGCCAGCTCGCGCTGCACCGGCGACCAGACGCCCGCGGTGCTCGCGGCGCCGTGGACCAGCACGATGGTGGGGTTCGCTGACATGGGGCCTCATCTCCGACGGCGCGGTCGCGCCGGAACGTCGTGGGATGCCCGGCTTCCGCGGTCGCGGAACGGGACGGCTCGCGAGGGCGAGCGGGCGGCTTCGTCAGCTGATCACGATGTCAGAGTAGGGCACCGGGCAAGCGAATATCGACGCGCGACGGCAACGCGGGCGGGGCCACCGGGCGGAACTCCCGGTGCGCGAGCAGCGCGAGCGCCGTGCCCAGCCGGTGGCAGAACCAGTCGTCGGTGCGCAGCCGGTGCCTGCCGGCGTGCTCTTGCGGATCCTGCTCCGGCCACACGATCTCCTCGTCCGGCACGTCCGCGCAGGACGACGGGGGCGCGAGGACGTCCGCCGACGCGGTCCGGAAGGCGGGAGCGGGCGGGGCCGGAACGGGCCGGGCGGCGGGGAGCCTGGCCGCGGGGACCCGGGCCG
>NZ_JAIUJZ010000318.1:0-3836 GCF_020176775.1 Saccharopolyspora sp. 6M | reverse complement strand
CCCACCCCCGCAGGCACCACCACACTCCTGCCGCCACCGTCACCTCAGGCCCCGAACCCCAGCACCAGTGGGCGGTGATGCGGCGTGGTGCGCCTGGCCGTCGGTACCGCCGCCGCGTTCCTGCTCCTGCTCGTCACCCTCATCGCCGCCGTCACCGGCACGGTCGCCGCCCTCACCAGCAGCGTAGGAACCGAGATCACACCGCGCGATGAGGCGCTGGCCGATATTCCCGCCGACTACCTCGCCCTCTACCAGCACGCCGCACCCCTATGCCCCGGACTGGACTGGGCCATCCTCGCCGCCATCGGGAAGGTCGAAACCGACCACGGACGACTCGACGCCCCCGGAGTTCACGACGGCGAAAACTTCGCAGGCGCGGGCGGGCCGATGCAATTCCTCGCCCCCACCTTCGACTCCGTCGTTACCGAACATCCGCTCCCGCCGGGCGGAGCCACCCCGCCATCGCGTTACCACCCGCACGACGCCATCCACGCCGCCGCCTTCTACCTCTGCGATTCCGGCGCTCGCCACGGTGATCTCCGAGCTGCGGTCTTTGCCTACAACCACGCGGATTGGTACGTGAACAAGGTCCTCGCCCAAGCCGAGGACTACCGAGACGCGGCGAGCACGCCGGCCACCTCGCCCGACGGCTGGACCATCCCGGTCCAAGGACGGTGCACTTCCGGGTTCGGGCCGCGCGAGGGTGACATCCACCAAGGCCAAGACCTCGCAGCACCGATCGGTACACCCATCCTCGCCGCCCACAACGGCACCGTCATCAACGCAGGACCTGCCTCCGGCTACGGACTCTGGGTCCGCATCGAGCACGCCGACGGCACCATCACCATTTACGGCCACAACCACCGCAACCACGTCACCACAGGTCAAGTCGTGCGTGCCGGGCAGCCTATCGCCGAAGTCGGCAACCGCGGCGAGTCCACAGGGCCGCACCTGCACTTCCAAATCGAGCTCGGAGGCAGTCCGGTTGATCCAGTCGGGTTCTATGCCGACCGAGGGACACGGCTGTGTCCGTAACGAGCGCAGCGCAACCACGAAGGCGAATGATGAGGCGTTTTGGCCTAACGGAGCTGACACTGATTGCCGCTGCTGCCATGGTCGCCGTGGTGATCCAGTCCGGCGGCTCACGCCCGGGGCGGGGCGCCGGTCCTGTGGCCCCCCGACGGCGACGGGACCGGCGCCCTGGGTGGTGCTGTGCCCCGACAGCGGCACCACGGGGGAAGTGTGCGCCCGTGTTGTTGCAGGTGCAGCTATCTCAGCTGATGGCGTGAGCGACGCCATAGGCGGGTGGTGTCGCCTCCGGGCCGCTGATGCCGGGGCTGAATGTGTGTCGGGGCCGTGGCCTGAGCGGTATCCGTTCAGGCCCTGTGTCTTATTAACATATGACGCTGCCGCCGAATAGCCATGTGTAGATGTGGGGGGTGGGGGGTCTGGTTGTGGGGGTCGGGCCGTACGCCGGCCCCCCGCCCCCCCCCCCCCCCCCCCCCCCCCCCCCCCCCCCCCCGGGTGCGGTCGTGGTGGCTGGTTAGTCGCGTGCCGTGGCGGGGTGGGTGTCCCAGGGGGTTCCGGCGGGCAGGGGTTCGACGTCGCCGACCCCGGCGCCGACGAGTCCGGCGAACGGCTTTTCGTGGCGGTCCATCAACAGGATCTTTTGGGTGAACAGCGGCGCTTCGCTGCTGTTGAGCGGCACGACGTTGTGGAACGAGGAGAGTTCGAACAGGGTGAGCATCACCGTGCGGATTTCGGTGCGGTCCGGGTCGGCTTCCACGGAGAGGCCCCACACGCGGAGGACGAGTTCGCGTTGCTGCGGGTTGATTTCGATCCGGGTGTGGATGTGGGCGGGCAGTCCGTCGTCGGCGCGGAGTTCGGTGATGGCGTCGGCGAGGCGCACGGCGGTGGCTTCGAGGGTGTAGCCGTGGCCGGTTCCGGCGTACAGGCCGTGGATCGCGTAGTTGTTTTCGGGCATGACGAGTCCTTTCATCGCACGGTCATTCGCCGCATCGGATGGAGAGAAAAACCGGAATTGACGGCGCCGGAATGGCGCTGATGCGTATCGACGCTCCATGGCGCCGGGCTGTCAATCCGGAATCCGGTAAATGGACCCGGTTGGGGTAACGATGCCGGGGCGTTGCGCCTAGTGGGAAACAAGTCACGTGTCTTGTTTTCGATTTCGCTTGACATTCGGAGCGGTATCGAGCGTCCATGGATGGCGTCACCCCGCGATTTTCCGGATGCGCACCGGACGGGGTGGTGCCCCGGCCGGGGCATGGCCCTACTGATTTCCTGATGGTTATGGGAGTGAAGTCATGCCCACGAAAAACACGAAGAAGACGAACACCACGAAACCAGCCAAGAAGGATCGCGCGGCCTCGGGCACACGGCCCGGCACTGCGACCCTTGCGGCGGATGCTGTGCCGGATGCGGCCTCGGCCGTACAGGGCGGAGACGGTGGTCCGCGGACCGAAGCCGAGGGCCAGCTCTGGGCGGTGGTCTCCGGTGAGCCGCACACCACGGCCGCGCTGGCGGTGGCGGCCGGGGTCGGCCGGTCCACGGCGGCGAAGGCCCTGTCCCGGTGGGCACTGGCAGGCACGATCACCCGCGATGTCGTCGGCGAGGGCGCTGGGCAGCGCTCGGAGTGGTCCCGCCCGCAGCACCCGGCACCCGAGGCCGCCCTTGGCCAAGCGCCAGAGCAGGAACCGGAGCCGGAGGAGGCCCCGCGTCAGCCTGAGCTCGCGATCGTGCCCGAAGCGCCGAGCGTGCCTGAGCAGACGACGGAGGAGGCCGGGATTGAACCGGATTCCGGCAGGGGCGAGGTGCCTGCTCCGCCGGTGACGCGGGAACGGTTGGCACCGGGTGCGTTGCACGGTTTGGTCGAGGATTTCCTGCGTGAGCACCCTGGCGATGAGTTCGGGCCGAGCAAGATCGGAAAAGAATTGAGCCGTTCATCGGGTGCGGTGAACAACGCGCTGGAAAAGATGACGGAGAAAGGTGTTGTGGTCAAAACCCGCGAAGCGCCGAAACGGTTCATGCTCGCCGAGCCTGGCGACTGAGTCCGCTGTTTCCCGGTAGTGAGGTGGGGCTGTGTTGTGCGCGGCACGGCCTCGCCTCTCATGCTGTGTGCATGGCATGGAGGTCGTGATCATGGTCGTGGAGAACGAATCGAGTTCAGGCGTGACCGGGTGGACGCTGGAATCCGAGGAGGATGATCGGGGGCGTACAGGTGTGCGTGGCGATGAGGTGGTGCTGGCCGCCCCGGGGGGTCGCGGTGCGTCCGCCGTGGCCGCGGCCGTCCGGTGGGGGCTGGTGGTGACCGAGTTCGACCCCGGCCCCGCCGATGGCCCCGGCCCGGTGCGGTTTCTGGGGACGTGGCGGACTTCGCCGCAGCCCCCGCACCCACTGGTGCCCGGACCGGTGGTGGTCGTGCTGACCGCGCACGGCGGGGTGGCGCCGGAGTCGGCGGAGGCGGGCGATGCGGGTAGTGGTCGCGACTCCGGGCAAGCGGCGGATGTGCCAGGCATTCTGGGACCTGGATCGACCGTGTCCGTCCACAGTGGCCTCGGAAGTCCCGATCGCGCTCGCGGCCGATCCCGGCTTCCGGCGGTGATCGCGGAGTCCGAGTTCCGTGCGGGTCGCACGACCCTGCGCGCCGATGAGGCCGATGGACCGATCCCGCGACTGTTGTCGGCCGTCTGGCGCCGGAGCGCCCGGCCGCCGGTCCCGGCCGCCCGTGCGAAGTGCTGATCATGGTGGAGGAGGCCGAACCGGTGGGCGGTGCGGCGCGGGTGACGGTGCGGCTGCTGCACGGCAAAGCGGGCGTG
>NZ_JAIUJZ010000317.1:0-3867 GCF_020176775.1 Saccharopolyspora sp. 6M | reverse complement strand
CCCACCCACCCGGAGAGCGGTGGGTGGCGGGTTACTCGGACCCGTACCTCCCCGACTCAGCCAGGTCCGAGGCCAACTCGCGCACCGCATCCACCGCCGCCCGCACCGGCTCAGCCAGCACGGATTCCGACACGATCACCGGACGCCCCGCCGTCTCCAAATCAGCCGCCGCCGACTCCAACTCATCCGATGCGCGCACTGCCTCTTCGTTCATTCCTGCACCCCCGATTTCCTCAGCCGCCGAGATACCGAAGCCGCACCGCCGAATCCCGTAGTGGCACCTCGGCATCCCGCACCGCCGCGACCGCGCCCCGAAACGCATCTTCCAGGCCCGGGTATTCGTCACCGAATGCGCGATACGCCCGATCACACACAACACGGCATTCCTCGATCTCCGCGACCGCGCGCCACGCCAGCCGCGCCGCCTCCGCCATCACCGGCCGATCCGCGATCACCCGAAACGCTTCCTCAACCGTCGCCATTCATCCCCTCCCCGCAATTCATGGTCTTCATCAGATCCCACAACAACGGCCCTTGTGATTCATCCCCCGAAATCACTGCGCGAGCGCATGTCGTGCACACCAGCGCCATCGTTTCGGTTTCGATCTCCCACGCGAGAATCACCCGATGCCGACCGGACCCACACGAGCCCGGCACGGTCACGCCCGGCCTTCCACCGGATCACCCCGCAGAACCCGGCCCAGCAGCAACCGCCGCGCCTCACGCCACCCGGCCCGCGCCGCCAGCTCCACCACCTGCGCCTGACAAAAACCCTGGTCAGCGAACGCCGGCGTCTCCCGCAAATGTGCCGCGATCTGATCGGCCAATGCTTCCACAGCCGGGGTCACGCGACCCGACCCAGCAGCGACCGGCCCCGGTCCCGGCACTGCTGCGCCCGCACTGACGCGATCTCCGACGACGGCCCGCCACACCCGGCCACCGCGTCCCACACCGACGCCAGATGAAAAAACAGCTCCCCCCGAACCGCCCTGACCGAATCGCATGTGTGTCCCCTCTCCATCAAGTCCGTGACCGCCTCGGAAATGTGCTCGTCTTGCGCCAAACCCCACCCCTTCATCCTTCATCGATAAATCGCGCGTACGCTCCCAGAAACGACCGGTGAAACTCCCTGACACTCACCTCCCCATCCGGTGAAATATGATGCTCTTCCGGCTCCCCACACATCGTGCAATTGCCGAGAGCCGTCACCTGCGGAGCAGGAACCAGCATCGCGTACTCGATGCCTTCACCGGGAACATCATCGGAACCGGCCATCACAGAACCCCCCGCCCTAACAACTGTTTCGAAAGAGTCCCGATTACCGGCGAGGCCGTCGGCGCTCCATTCCGGAAACTCCGACCCCTCCAGGCAGCGCGCGATACAGTGCCGCTCGTTCCGTGGCTGTCAGCCCGCCGCGCGTACCCACCGTGGTCGCCGCCCGGGTCGCGCTACGCGTCTCCCACGCGATCGCATCCGCCAGGCACTCCCGCCGCACCGGGCACCCACCGCAGAGCCGACGAGCCTGCTCGATCCGCCAATGCCCGCCGTCCACCGGTTCCGGATCATCCGCGCACGCAGCCCGCTCGTGCCACGTCGGCGGAACACCACCCGGAAACAGCGCACGCGCCAGCACCCGCCACGCCACTTCAACCGGCCACACCGCACGCTCACCCGCACCATCCGGGTCAGCCATCCAGCCCCCGCGCCATGCGCAGCATCATCCGCAGTTGGCACGTCAGGTCCGACCGCTCCCGTTCCGAAAGCTCCACGCCCTCGGTGTGCCCGCCGGTCATCATCGCCAGCACCTCAGCCAGCAGCCACGCCATCGGTTCCCCGAGGTCCCGATCCCCGCCCACGGCCTGCTCAACTGAGATCATCACATCCGGATCACCCGCGAGCGGACCACCCAGCAAGAACCAGGCACCGTGATCCGACGGCGCTACCGCCCACTGCCGAGGCAACAGCCCCAACATCGATGGCCCCGGCCGCAACGGCGTCACACCACCACGCCGCGCCATCACCGACCACCCGCCGACGACCCCTCGCCCGAACCCGATCCCGCGGATTTCGCCGGTTTCGCCGATGACGCCGCCCCCGAACCGGCTTGCGGCGCCCGCACCCCATCCGCCGTGTACGCCCACGTCAAATGACGGTAATCACCCTGACCGCCGAGACGAGGCTGAGCCTTCAGGCCGACGAATTCCACAGGCCGCACACCCATTGACGCCAGCTCCGGCACCGGGTCCGGCAACACCGGGCGTTCCTCCGCCAGAATCTCCACGGTCACCGACGCTTCCGCCCGCCGCGCAGGCGCGGGATCACTCACCACCACCCGCCACACCGGCAACCGAGACCCCTCATCCACCCGCTGCCGAGCCTCCCGACCACGCTGCCGATCCTCCTGTGACTGCCGCTCCGCCGCGATCTCCACCTCACCGACCACTAAAGCCCCCGCCGGAAACACATCCTCATGCGACACCGGAAACCGAAAACCACGCGGTAAAGCCAAAATCCACCCCTCACTAACGCGACTCCCGATACCATCTCCCGGAACCAGCCCCCTCGCCGATCCCTTCCGAGATAAGATCAATGTATCGGGCATATGTGCCGCCACAAGGAGTTTGTTACAAGCACACCCCTGTGCCCTATCTCACCAGAAATACCGCCCGGCAACCTCTGAGCGTGCCGCGAACTGCGGCGATACACTGCACGATTGGACTGGACCACACTTCGGGGCAGAAAGCTAAACGCCCACTAGAAAATGGCTAAACAGCCGCTAAGCGTGTCACCCGGAAAGATCAATCAGCCCCTTGACAGGGCATCGTACGCAGAAGGCGCCGAGACCAGGCTACTGGTTCCGGCGCCTTCTTTCGGGGGCGTGGACGTGCCTTGCCGAGGCTGCTTACTCTTCTCGCTCCTCCGGCGCGGCCGAGGGCCACAGCCAAGCGATCGCGTTGTGGAGGTCTTCCGCCAGCTCCGCCGCCGAGTCCTCGGTCAGCGCGCACGGGTTCTCGTGCCCGGTGCTCAGCAGAATCTTGCACTCGTCCCCGGTGTCACCACGACGTGCGTCCACCACCACTCTGTTGTAGCGCCCGACCTCCACCGTCCAGAGCCGCAACGCGCCCGAGCGCATCGCGGCAGCCTCATCGCCAGTCGGCCGCGCCCACTCCCGCGCAGGACCGCGATCGCCGACCCTCCAATCCCCACCCCCACGTGCATCCGGATCAGGATCACCGGGATCGCTTAGACGTATCTCTGCCATCCCCGCCTCATCCGTGAGTTTCCCGGACATCATGCATTTCCATCCCAGATTGGATCGCGTGCAACAACGTGATCGCCTGCGACAAGGAATCGATCGCATCGGTGACCTTCCCCGCGCACTGCTCAGGAATGTATTCGCTCACCCCGGCAGACGCCGCCAGATCATCCGATACTTCATTCATTCCGCGCCGGTTCATCAGTAACCGGCCCCGCACCGCCTGCAATTCGCGCCGCAACGCGACCACATCCGGAAGTACATCTGGAACTACCGTCTTACCCATCACGCTCCACCGTGGACACAAGAAACAGGGAATCCGGCCGAGGCAGCAAGAGGCGCCACCCCGGCCGGACTCAACCCCGACACCGCCAGACAGAAGAGGGACACAACTCATGTCCGGCGTGAAAACCCGGCCAGGCCCCCGCGTGCACGTGCGCGCCACACACGGGGAGCCGAGCCCGGCCGGGCACCAGCCCGCGCCTGGTCGGGGGGTGCAGGACACCGGGCCGGACCTAGAAACCCGCGATCAGTCGTACGGGTTGTGATCCAACGGCCACGGGATCTCGTCCAACCGCGCCGGAGACGAATGGTGATCCGCAGGCCACGGA
>NZ_JAIUJZ010000316.1:0-3987 GCF_020176775.1 Saccharopolyspora sp. 6M | reverse complement strand
CGGTCCAGTCGAGGATGAGGATCAGCAGGTGCCGCAGCACGACGGCTTGGTTGGCCGGCTGGAGAATCCAGGAGTCCAGCGGGTTTGCGGGTTTGGCGGGAGAGGTGGCGGGTTTGGCTCCACCCCCTGTCCCGGCCTCTTTGTGCTGGTCATGGTGGGGTTTGGCGGGTTTGCGGGTTTGCGGGTTTGGTTCGGGGGGTCAGGGTGTGCCGCTTTGGCGTTCGACCCAGTACTGGTGGCTGCTGGCGTGGGTGTCGTACACGCTGCGTAGCACGATGTCGCCGCGCCCCCGCCCGACCTGCCCGGTGAGCTTGCGCCCCAAGGACTTCGTGCTCAGCAGCTTGCCGTTGGCGGTGGTGGGGAAGGTGCCTTGCCAGGGGCCGTCGCTGGTGCCGCTGAGGTCGTCGGCGGTGGCGCGCAGCGTCTTGGTGCCCAAGGGCTTGTCGCCGTGGAGTTGGTGCCAGCGCAGCAGGAACGCGCGCCATTCGGCCCCGTCGTCGTCGAGGGCGCGGTTGTCTTCGGAGTTGGCGAGGAATCCGTCGATGCCGTGGTGTTCGAGCCAGCCGCCGAGGTGCTGTGCCCAGCGGGTGAATTGCCGCATCTGCGGAACGCTGCTGCTGGTCGGTGCGCCGGCGGCGGTCCAGTCGAGGATGAGGATCAGCAGGTGCCGCAGCACGACGGCTTGGTTGGCCGGCTGGAGAATCCAGGAGTCCAGGTTCGGAATGGTGAACCCGGTGCGGGCTTCGGGCCGGGGGCAGTCGGGGTCGAGGCGGACCCACACGCTCCTGCTCGCCATGTCCCCGCCGACGCGGAGGTTGTTGCCGGTGGCCAACCAGAGCCGGTCGTTGGCGTACGACGACGCGGAGTTCGTGCCGAGTTTGCGGTCGGTCCAGGTCCGTTCGGTCACCAGCCGCGCCAGCACCGCGGAGTTGATGACGTGGCCTTCTTCGAGGTTGTCGAAGACGACCACGCCGGTCTGATCAGCCAACACGGACGTGATGGATTTGCGGAGTTCCTCATCCGAGTCGGTCCAGGTCAGCACGCGTTGCCCGGACAACATCCCCGCGCAGCCGGACAGAATCGTTTTGCCGCTACCGGGCATGGTCGCGTCAACGATCCCGAACGGGCTTAGTGCGCGGGTGAACGGGCGCAGGATCGGTGTGGCCAGCAGTGCGAGGTAGTTCGCCCGGTCGGCTGCCGTCTTCCACGGGAAGTCCCGCAGGAACGTGTTGAGGAGGAACTCGCGGGCGGCCTCGACGTCGTCGCGGGTGGGCTGGTCCGGGACGGGTTCAAGGTGGGTGCGCCCGGCCAGCAGGAACCCGGTTTCCGGGTCGTAGCCGGGGGTTTGCAGCAACGTGCCGTCGGGGCGCAGGACGGGGGTGGAGATGATGCGGTGCAGCACCGGCAGCTCAGGCCAGGAACGGCGTGCCAGGACCGCGGAGAGCACGTCCCGGGCCGGGGACGTCTCGACCTCGGTATGGCTGCCGTTCTTGTCGACTTCGGGGCGCACCACGTGGGTGTGCTCGGCCAGCAGCCCGGCCAGCTGCGCGACCCGCAGCGGGCTCGCCGCCAGCGGCAGCGCCACGTCGTCGTCGCCCGCGGCCGGGTCGCCCGCGCCGGAGACGGCTTCGACGACGACGGGCGTGCCGTCCTGGACGTAGGTGTCGGGCAGCAGGCGGCTGCCGACCGCCGCGGTGAGCTGCCGGATCGCATCCGGGTTCGTACTGATCCGCACTACGGGCCGTCCTTCCTTGCCGACCGGCCACAGTGGCCGGGTTCCGTGGGTGTGATCGTGTTCGGCGCTGGTCATGCCGGGGCCTCCTCGCCGCCCTCATCGCCGCCGTGGCCCGCGCGCTGGTCGAGTTCGACCTCGTCGAGGCACTGCCAGATGTCGAGCTGGTCGTCGCACTTCCACTGGCCCTCGCACTGCCACGCGCCCGCGGCGACCGCCCGCGGCCCCCGGCTCCCGCCCCGGGCGACCCGGCCGGTCAAGCCCGCCGCACGGCGCTCGATCTGCGCCCGCCAGTCCGCCAGCGCCTCGGCGTCGGTGCGCACGTCCGGGCCGTTGTCCGTCGCAGCGCTCATGCGGCCTCACCGCCCCGGCCACGGAGGGTGCGGGGGTGGTGTTGGGCCCAGCGGAAAGCGCTGTCGATCGTGGCGTCGATCTGTTCCGGGTTCCACGGCTGCTCCGGCCGGGTCAGCGGTAGCCGGTCCATCGCGTCGTGCAGCGCCGCGCGCACGGTGGCGTCGTCGACCGCTCCCCCGGCCACCAGCCGCCCCAGTTGCAGCGCCGCTTCGTGCAGCGCTTTGTTCTGCGGACCTGTACCGGTCGCTGCCAGCCGATCACAGGCAGACCGGATAGCACCCGCCACGTACCGATCGGCCCGCGCAGACGCGATTTCACGTCGCCCTGAGCGGGCCGCTGCGGGCTTGGGAGCCAGTGCCCGGGCCAACCACCCCGGTAGTTCGGCCGGGTCGGAGTCGTCGAGGAGTTCGTAGGCCCCGTCCGGAGTGATCGAACCGGGTGCGACGACGTAGCCGCCTCCGCCGCGGGTGTCGATCAGCGGGCCGAGCGCGCTCTGGGTGTTGCGGTAGCGGTGCTGCGGGTCGAGGAAGTAGCGGTGCGTGCCGCCGCGGGCGCTGCCGACGGTGTAGGTCTCCGGCAACGACATGCCGGCATCCGCGGCCAGCACGCCGAGCACATCCTCACCACAGGACACCCCCACCTTGTTCCAGCCCGTCGGCCAGCGGAACCCCGGCTTGGGCTGGTCGCAGTCCACGACGAGCAACCCACTCGGCCCGGTCGCGATCCCGATGTTGAACGGCGCCCGCGACCAGCACCGTTCGATCACGCCCGGATCGATGGTGGCGCGCTGCTCCGGGGTGCGGTGCCCACCAGCGCAGACCCCGGCCCGGGGGCAGTCCTTCAGCCCATGCAGCGCGGGCCTCTTGCCACCGACCAGAAGCGGGAACACCGCCCAGCCCCGTTCGGCGAACAGCAGCGCCCACTCGCGCAACTGCGCCACCGCACCGTGCTGTGTAGTCATGAGGGTTCACCTCCACAAAGGACAAACAAGGGGAAGAGGGGGGCCGCCCGGCTCCCGGCCCGGGCCCCGCCCCGGTCAGTCAGTCGAGGGGGTACGCCAGCGCGCGGAGGTCGTCGGCGAATCCGTTCGGGATCGCGATGACGTAGCCCCGAACCAGGTTGATGGCGTGATGCGGAGAGTTCAGCCGGTCGAGGGCGTCGCCGCGGTCGAGGAGGACCTCTCCGTCGGCGCCGTAGACCTGCGCGAAGTACGAGGCCATCGGCCGGTCCCAGCCGACGACGACCTCGTAGCCGGTGCGGGCGGGGATCGAGTAGCGGTTCATCGGTGCCTCCTGGGCAGGGTCAGCGGTCGACGCGACCGCATCGGTGGTGGTTCTCGTCGCTGCGGCGGGTTTCACCGGCACTCCGGCGGCTGGTGCATCCGGCCACACCGGCACTCCCAGGTCCCGTCGTCGATCCGGCGGTCTTCCTCGTCCTGCATCGCGTCGAGGTACGCGCCGTAGCTGGAGTAGTCGCGTCCGTCGTCGTCGATGTAGACCCCGGCGTCGTAGTCGTCATAGCTGCGGCTGTGCATCAGCGGTTCTCCTTGCTGTCGCGGTAGTGGCGATAGCCGCCGCCGGGGTGGGCGGGGCGCATCTTGTGTCCGGGTGCGGGTGCGCAGTCGGGGCAGTAGTGGCGACGGACGCGGCCGACCCAGATCGACCAGCCCTCGGCATCAGCGCGGTGTTCGTAGTGGTCCCGACCGGAGAGGGACGGCAGTTCGGGTCCGGTGATGGACGCGTCGCAGCGCGTGCCGTCGCAGTGAAGTCCGGCGGTCATGAGCCTGGTGCGTTCACTCATCGCTGGTTCTCCTTGTGGTCGCGGTGGTTGCGGTAGAGCCGGTAGGCCAGGCGGGGGCGGAGGCGTTGCCCGCCGCAGGCGTGGCAGGGGCGGGCAACGCC
>NZ_JAIUJZ010000315.1:0-4000 GCF_020176775.1 Saccharopolyspora sp. 6M | reverse complement strand
CACGTACTCCGCACCCCGCTCCGACAACCGGTACGACTGCCCCGACCGCTCCACCAACCCCAAATCCGCCAACCACCACGCCTGCGCCTTCACCCGCGACACCGGACGCCCCACCTCCGCGGCCAACTCCGCCGCCCGCACCCCAGGCCGATCCCGCACCGACTCCAACAACCACCGCGTCCACGGCCCCCGAGCCGAATCCACGTCCCACCCCGCCAACCGGCGATCGATCGCCAACCGCTCCCGAGCACCCAACATCACCACACCACCACGCTAACCACCCCACCGATGATCACGACACGCCACCGGCACGGCAACGACCCAGCGCACCGAATACCCCGCACCCCCGGAAACCGCCACAATCAGGCACATGCTCCAGGCCTGCCTCAACGGCGCCCGGACCCCGCGCGAGCACCACCACCTGCCCGTGCACCCCGAACAGCTCGCCACCGCCGCAGCCGCCTGCACCGCGGCCGGAGCCACCGAACTCCACCTGCACCCCAAACACCCCGACGGCACCGACAGCCTCGACCCGCACATCCTCGCCGCCACCCTGCTCGCCGTCCGCGCCGCCGCCCCCGGAACCCCCATCGGCGTCACCACCGGAGCCTGGACCGCACCCGACCCCCGCGACCGCATCACCGCCATCCGCTCCTGGACCGTGCTGCCCGACCACGCCTCGGTCAACTGGCACGAAGACGGCGGCGACGACATCGCCACCGCCCTCCTCGACCGCGGCATCGCCGTCGAAGCAGGCCTGCACTCCGGCACCGACGGACCCGACCGGTTCCGCACCGCACCCACCCGCGACCGAGTCCTGCGCGTCCTCGCCGAAGTCACCGACCCCACCACCCGCGGCGCCGCCACCACCGCCGACACCCTCCTCGACCACATCGGACCCGCCCGCAGCCCCGTCCTGCTGCACGGCTCCGGCGCAGGCGCCTGGCCCGTGCTCACCCTCGCCGCCCACCGCGGCCTCGACACACGCATCGGCCTCGAAGACACCCTCCAACTCCCCGACGGCGACATCGCCCCCGACAACGCCGCACTCGTCACCACCGCCACCCGCATCCTCAACCGCCGCTGACACCACGCACCCGCACCAGCGGCAGGGGAACGGCACCCCGCTCCTTGAGGCAGCAGTGGGCGCCCGCGCCGCCGAACCGGGGTGTAGCGGACGCATGATCGACGCTTGGTTGAACAGGATCGGCGACCGGCGGATGTGAGCGGCGATCCGATGCCAGGGGCGGATGACCGGCCGAAGGACAGGCCGGCCACCCGCCTGTTTTCGGCTCAGCGGTGCCGTCGACCTGATAGCGTCCGAAAACGCCCGCTCGGACTGGAACGGAAACGGGCTCCCGCGGGCGGCACCGAGCCCGAGACGATGGGGGTTGATCGTCGTGATCTCAGCAGTGGCGCTCTTCGTGCTCATGCTCGCGGTGGTGGTCAGCCTGCTCGCTCGACGCCGCCGGGCTCCTCGCGGTGACGGCTACACCGCGGCCCCGTTCATCGGGTCCGGCGGCGCCCACCCCTCCACGCACAGCACCTCCGTGCACGGCCGCGGATTCGACGGAGGCGACGTCTGCGGCGACCTCGACGGCGAGGGCCGCGGTGACGCCCGCAATGGTGACGGTGGCGGCGGCTGAGACCACCCGCACCGGCTTCGCGGGCGTGTCGCAGCACAAGCCGCCCGAGGACCGTTCCCGTCCACCTACGTCCAGGAGTTCGTCGAGGCCACCGCAGTGCGGGAGCTGACCCGACCACGCCACGCTCGTCTGCCCGACCACACCGATCACCGGCAGCGCGTTCAGCCCGCCAACCCCGCGCAATCCCGGCAACGAACCCTCCGAGGCCGCCGCACCCGACTCGCCGGACTCACCCCCGCACCGAACGCACCCTGCTCAACTCCCGGTGACAGCAGGGGAGCGGACCCCCGATACCGGCACCGGCACCAACTCCCGCGCCAACCCGCCCCGCAACGTCGCCACCACATCCAACGGGTAGTTCTGCCGCACCCGCCCCGAACCCGACGGCACGATTTCGGGGCCGAACGCCGCTGGCCACGCGATCATCGGCTCGGCGTCGATGAGGTCGCCGGATGCGACTGCACGGTGACGTTCACACGAGTCCGCGCGAAGGGCGTTCAGCCTTCGGCGTCACCTACCGACCGTCCGACGACGACCACGTCATGAATCACGCCGCCGCCCAGATCAGCAACGCCCGGCAGTCGTCCCCACTCGTGGAAGCCATGCGATCGGAAGAGTCGGAGGCTGGCCGTGTTGCTGGCGAAGATGGTCGTGGCCAGGGTTCGCACTCCCAATTTCGGAGCATGCGCGACCGCTTCGCCCAGCAGATAGGTGCCTTGTCCTCGGCCACGGTGCTCGGGGTGCAGATATACGGCGACATCTAGATGTCGACGATCGCGGTCAGGCCCTCACGAGTGGCCAGACGGTGGCAGTAGCGCAACGGAACTCCTGTTCTGCGCGGAACGTGGTCGAGAGCGATCACCGTCGTGATCGCCTACTTTGCCACCGGGGTCGGCTACGCCTCCCGGACCGATGCACAGACACTGCTGCTGAAAGTGAACGAGGCGACCTCAACCGCCCCGACGAGGACGAGGTGCAGCTCGGGGCTGCACCCGCAGTCGCGGCTCGGCGCTGCGCGGGCGGTAGCGCTCAGCAGGCAGAAGAGAGGTGCGCCCGCACGCGCTCGCGCAGCAGCTCGTACTCCGCCTGCATCCGCCGCAGCGGGCCGCGCACGACCACCTCACCCGGCCCGACGACCTCCTCGGGGGCGAACTGCTCCCGGGTCAGATCCACCTCCACCGAACCGAGCAGGTTCCACCAGTGGAAGTCGACCCGCGCGCCGGCGACGAGGACTTCGCCGCGCAGCAGCTCACCGCCGAGGAAGTCCTGCAGCACCAGCGCGGTCACCCCGCACTGGCCGCGCGCGGGGTTTCGCGGTGACCACTCGGAGAGGTCTTCGGGGGCGCAGGTGTCGGCCCCCCAGGAACAGCGGAACGCGTGTTCGATCCCGGTCAACGTCATCGGCATGGGGACTGCCTACCGGTGGGGACCGACAGGTGGTGCGGTGATCGGCGGGTGCGACGTGGCCGGCCGGCTCGTCCCGACGCCGAGGCCGAGTCGATGGATGCCGGTGCTGGCGGTGGTGTGGGGTGCCGTGCGGGCGGGGTGCTGGCTTGGCTCGGTGGTGTGCGGAGCGTTCGTGCGGCTGCGGGGAGCGGTCGGAGGAGGCCGGATCTCCGTTACTTGACATAATGTAGATTATCGGCACTCCGGTGACCTCGGAACATCCGAGCCGGGAGGGGTCGGCGGCCGGGCGTGCAATGCGGGCGCGCGTCGGGCCTGCGTTCGCCGACGGGTGTCGCGGTGGCTCGACGGCGCGGTGCCGTTCGTCGGTTCGGCGAGGCGCCCGGCGGCAGCTGGCGGCGGCGTCCCGGCTGCGCGGCGGACCGCCGGCTCGCCGCCACGGCACGAACCATCCCCGAGGTACATCCCGAAGAGCCCGTCCGTCCGCCGCAAAACGTCACAGTGACGTTTTGCGGGGTGGCTGCGGGCCGCGCGGGACCAGGCGACCGCATGACCCGCCGCGCGAACAAGATCCACAAAACCCTCGGATGATCAAGCTCCACGAGGCCGAGCCGTCGGACCTCGGACCGGATCGGCGGACCCGACGGCGGCGGCCGCGAACATCCCGCACGACGGGCGCCGAACCGGCGAGCACACCGACATCGCCGCCGCGCGGGAGCGGCCGGGGTCCCCCGTGGCCGGGCCCCCGCCCCCTTCTCTATTTGATGGATAATCAACGTTATCCACCAAACAACCACGTTGATCGACTTCGAGATCGCGCCGCCACGACTCCGCTACCGCGACACCTCGAACGCTCCGCACCGGACACCGCTCCCCACCGCGCGCCCAGCCGATCCTCGCGGCCCCCTCGCCGACGGACTCCGCCATCCCCGTCCCGATCATCCCGCGTC
>NZ_JAIUJZ010000314.1:3357-4069 GCF_020176775.1 Saccharopolyspora sp. 6M | reverse complement strand
GGGTTCGTCGTGGACGGGCGCGGTGGCGGGGGCACCGCTGGTGCTGGGCGCGGCGCCGGTGGGCGGCGGGCCGGTCCGTTCGGTCGGGTCGCCGAGCAGCGGGAGTTCGATGGTGTGCTCGGCGCTGGTCTGCGTGGTGCTCGGGCCGCCGAGGAGCCCGCTGATCGGCTGCGCTTCCGCGTGGGCGGCACCGGGCAGCACGGTCAGGACGCACAGAGCCGCCGCGCTGACGGCGGCTCCGGCGAGTTCGGTGACGGTCACTCCTTGCCCCTTTCGAGTCGTCACCTTGTGATCGCCGGAAGGGGCGGTGGAGTTGCACTCTGTTACCGATTCGAGTCCGAGTTTCCTATCGCAACCGGTTTCAGACTTTTCCGGCTCGGCGCGTGACCGAACCGGTACCACTCGGAGTGATCGACGGCAGGGGTGTAGGCGCAGCTCGCGGGGGATCGGGGGCGGATCGGAGCGGGTTCCGGACGCACAGGGTCAGCAATTTTCGCCGGCAACGTTCCGTGTTCGCCGCAGCGCCGGTGCCCCCGTCCGGCCGCGCGCCCTGCTCCGCCCGGCTTGCCCCCCGCGGCGGACCCCGAGACGGGGGGGGGGCCCCCCCCCCGGGGGGGGGGGGGGGGGGGGGGGGGGGGGGGGGGGGCCGGGCGCGGGGGGGGGGGCCCCCCCCCCGCGGGGGGGGGGCGCCCCCCCCCGCGGCGGGGGGGCG
>NZ_JAIUJZ010000314.1:0-3349 GCF_020176775.1 Saccharopolyspora sp. 6M | reverse complement strand
CCCCCGGGCGCGCCCCGCGGGGGGCCCCCCCCCCCCCCCCCCCCCCCCCGGGGGGGGGGGGTTCTTGCCCCATGTCGGGAGGGTCAGCCCTGCGCGACCGGGGTCGCCTGCAGCACGCCCTTGAGCTGCTCGCCACCGGGCCAGTCGGTGGCGACCCGGTCGTTCTCGAGGGCCGAGGGCAGCGAGAACTCGACGCCGGTGGGCACCGCGGCGTGCGGCGCGGCGTCGGCGGCCTGGATCAGGTAGGAGTGCGCGGGCGAGGTCGCGGTCAGGTTGACCGGCTCGGCGGCGCTGTTCTCGGGGACGACGTCGACGCCCGGGATCGGCGCGCCGTTCTCGTTGAAGACCAGGCCGCGCGGGCCGCCCTGCAGCTTGCAGTTGACGTCCGGGTTCGTGGCCGCGTAGTCGATGCGGAACGCCTCGTGGCCGGCGGCGCCGCCCTGCTCCTTGACGACCGTGACGTTGACGTCGGCGGCGGTGCAGGCGGTGTCGCTCGGGTTGGCGGTCGCGGCCCCGGCGGAGAGGACGGAGATCCCGGCGACCGCCCCGGTGACGGCGGCGGCAGCGGCGATGCGGCGGATGTTCGCGAACATGGTGTTTCCTCCTCAGTGGTTCTTCTGCTCCTGAAGACGTGCCGGGCGCGCCGAGGATGCTCCGGGATGACACTGCTCATGCCGGAGCAACCTCGGGCCCGCCCGAACGTCGTCCGGAGGCGGGTGGGAGGAATGCCCCGTTCGTCCGCTCGATCCCGGGCGAGCGGGACGCAACGGCACCTGGTCCGTCCCCGGGCGCCGACGCACCCGGGGACGCACGCCTTCCGCGAGCACGTGCGGCGCTCGCTGTGATCAGGCCGCTCCGCTGCGGCCGCCGAGGTGCGCGGCGAAGAACCGCTCGATGGCCCGGTGCAGCTCGATCTGGTTCTCCGGGTTGAGGAACCCGTGCCCCTCGTCCTCCTTGACGAGGTACTCGACGTCGACACCGCGTGCCCGCAGCGCGGCGACGATGTTGTCCGATTCGGCCTGCACCACCCGCGCGTCGTTGGCGCCCTGGGCGACCAGCAGCGGCGTGCGGATCCGGTCGACGCGGGTGATGGGGGAGCGGGCGAGCATGTCGGCGCGCTGCTCGGGCACGTCCGGGTCGCCCGCGTACCGGTACCAGTTGCCGATCAGCCCGCGGCGGGCGAACGGCGGCAGCGTGCGGGTGAAGTTGACCAGGTCGGAGATGCCCACGTAGTCGACGGCGGCGGCGAACTTGTCGGGCGTGAAGGTGACGCCGACCAGCGCCGCGTACCCGCCGTAGGAGCCGCCGGAGATCGCGAGGCGCTCGGGGTCGGCGTAGCCCTGCTCGACGGCCCAGTCGGCGGCGTCGATGAGGTCGTCGTGCATGGCCCCGGCGAGCTCGCCGATGGCGGATTCCAGGTGCCGCTTGCCGTACCCGGTGGAGCCGCGGAAGTTCACCTGCAGCACCGCGTACCCGCGGTTCGCCAGCAGCTGCACCTCGGGCGAGTAGCCCCACGAATCCCGGTACCACGGCCCGCCGTGCACCAGCAGCACCAGCGGCAGCCCGCGCGGTTCCACGCCGACCGGCAAGGTCAGGTACGAGGGCAGCGGGAGCCCGTCGCGGGCGGGGATCGTCACCGGCGTCATCGGCGCCAGCGATTCGGGGTCGAGGTGCGGGTACGACCGGAACAGCAGCCGGGATTCCCCGGTGGCGTGGTCGTAGAACCAGGTGGCGCCGGGGTCGCGGTCGTGGGTGAACGACACCACCCAGCGGCGTCCGGTGTCGTCCCGGGAGATCCCGGCCAGGTCACCGTCGGAGAGCGCGGCCAGCTTCGCCAGCACTTCGGCGAACTCGTCGTCCAGCGCCCGGATCTCCTGCCGCTCGCCGAGGTAGCGCACCCCGAGCAGCCGCCCGCTCGCCCGGTCCCGGATCAGCGGGGAGGACTGCTGCACGACGATGCGCCGGTCCCCGTCGAGGTCCAGCTCCGGGTGCGAGTCCACTTCGGACTCCTCGCCGGTGGTCAGGTCGAACCGGGCCAGCAGGGCGCGGTCCCCGTCGCGGTACGAGCCCAGCCACACCCCGGTGCCGTCCGCGTCGAGCTCGAACGGGTTGATGCCCAGCGGATGGCCGTCGCCGGTGAAGGTCGCGATCGGGGTCAGCTCGCCGGTCGCGGGGTCGTGGCGGGACAGCTCCAGGTCGCCGTCCTCGGTGATGCTGCGGGCGTAGATCTCCGCACCGGGCAGCCAATCCAGCACGGTGCCGGGGTTCTCGGCGAGCACGGTCGACTCGCCGGTGCTGATGTCGATCTCCACCAGGTCGAACCGGTCGAGCTCGCGGGCGTTGAGCTGCACCAGCACCTTGCCGGGCCGGTCCGGGCGCTGCTGCCCGATCGAGGTCCGGACCCCGGGCGGGTAGGGAGTGAGGTCGACCGCGGGCGCGTCCGGGTCGTCCAGGTCCACGCGGAACAGGTGCCAGTCCTCGTTGCCGCCCGCGTCCTGCACGTACAGCAGCCAGCGCGGGTCGTCGGTCCAGTGGTAGCCGGTGACGCTGCGCGTCTCGTCCGCGGTGACGCACCGCGCCTCGGCGTCGTCCTCGACCCCCCGCACCCACACGTTGAGCCGGTTCTTCCACGGCGCCAGGTAGGCGATCCGCGTGCCGTCCGGGGAGATCGAGGCGCCGGCGCGCTCGGGCGAGTCGAAGAACGCTTCCACCGGCAGGATGTCGGGCAGGGCCATGTCGGATCTCTCCTCTCCGACGGCCCGGTCGGCCGCCGTGACCACAGTCGACCCCGTGCCGTCGCGGCATGCTCAAGCCGATTTCCCGTGACCCGAGCCACTCGTGCCGTCGCGAGAACGGATCTCCACCGACGTCCGACCGGATCGCGGCGTCGACGGAGCGCCCGGCCCGGGCCCGTCAGAGCGACCGCAGCCGGTCGCGCACCCGCTCCAGCAAGGGCAGGTCCCGATCCGCCTCGATCCGCCCGCTCCAGGCCAGGCGCCGGTCCAACGCCGCTCCCGGTTCCCGCCGGGGCAGCGGTGGCCGGCAGTCCGGACCGCACGAGTGGTCGCGCCCCCAGCTCTCGATCAGCACCGCGACGCAGTCCGCGCACCCCGAGCGCGCCCGGCCGCCGGTGGTGCGGTCCACACCGACCCCGCAGAACGCGGATCCGCCCCTCGCGTCCCGGACGTGCACCCGCCCGTCCGCGTCGGTCCAGGTCCCGGCGGGCCGCAGCGGCCTCATCGGAACGCCGTTCCGGTGAGGTCGGTGGGGGGGGGGGGGGGGGGGGGGGGGGGGGGGGGGGCGCCGCCCCCCCCCCCCCCCCCCCCCCCCCCGGGGGGGCCGGGGGGGC
>NZ_JAIUJZ010000313.1:0-4108 GCF_020176775.1 Saccharopolyspora sp. 6M | reverse complement strand
GCCCGCCCCCCCCCGCCCACCCCCCGCCCCCCCCCCGGCCCCGCGGCGGCCGCGCCCCCCCCCGGGGCCCCGCGGGGCCCGCGCCCCCCCCCGGCCCCCCGGTGCCGGGACGGGTCAGAACTCCTCGCCGACGGCGGCGGCCTCCACGGGCACGCGGTGCGGATCCCGGCGCTTGCGCAGGTCCACCAGCAGCAGGCCCGCCGAGACCACGCACAGCACCGCGGCCACCGCGAACGGGGCGTGCGCCGAGCCGAACCAGTCCGCGACGTGCCCGACCAACGTCGCCGCGACCGCGCCGCCGAACCAGCGGCAGAAGTTGTACCCGGCGCTGGCCACCGAGCGCGGCGCGTCGCTGATGCTCATCGCGGTCCCGGTGAACAGCGTGTTCAGCAGGCCCGAGGCGATACCGCTGAGGATCACCGCGACCACCACGACCGGTTTCGACCCGACCGCCATCACCAGCAGCAGCACCGCGTACAGCAGCACCGCGAGCACGGTCCCGCCCGCGTCGCCGAACCGGGCGGCGAGCTTCGGCGCGAGGGTCACGCCCGCCACCGCCACGCACAGGCCCCAGCCGAAGAACACCAGGCCGACCGCGATCGCCCCGAACTCCAGCACGAACGGCGCCCACGCGAGCACCACGAAGAACGCGGCCGTGTAGAAGGCGGAGCCGAGCGCGGTGCGCAGCAGCCCGCCGTGCCCGAGGGCGCGCAGCGGGTCGAGCAGCCGCACCTTCGGCCGCTTCGCCGGGTCCGCGTCGTCGGCGGGCAGGAACCCGGCCGAGAGCACCAGCGCGATCGCCATCAGCACCGCGGTACCCGCGAACGGCCCCCGCCAGGAGATGTTGCCCAGCAGCGCGCCGAGCAGCGGGCCGGTGGACAGGCCGATGCCGAGCGCCGCCTCGTACAGCAGGATCGCGGCCTGCTGGCCGCCGCTGGCCGCGCCGACGATCACCGACAGCGCGGTGGCGATGAAGAACGCGTTGCCCAGGCCCCACACCGCGCGCAGCGCCACCAGCTGCCCGATGGATCCGGCGACCGCGCAGGCCAGCGTGGCCAGCACGATCAGCACGAGGCCGGTGACGACGGTCCGCTTGGGCCCGAAGCGGGCGCTGAACGCGCCGGTGACGAGCATCGCCACCACCTGGACGCCCAGGTAGGACGAGAACAGCAGCGTCACCTGCTCGGGTCCGGCGTGCAGGGCTTGTGCGATGGACAGCAGGATCGGGTCCACCAGTCCGATGCCCATGAAGGCGATGACCGCGGCGAACGCGGTGATCCACACCGCTTTCGGCTGGCCCTTGAAGACGTCCAGCAACCGGACGTCGTGCGTGCCGCTCATCGGCCGCCACTCCTCAGCGTCTCGGGGTGAGCCGTTCCGCGTCTCGCGTGCCGCCCACCGGGTAGTTCGTTCGCAATGCTAACTTTCTGGTGGTTCTCCAGCCAGCCCGCATGAGCAGGCACACAGCCCGAACGGCTCCGTTCGCAGCAGCGCGACGCCGCGACCGGAGTAACCCGCCCGGCGCACCGCCCCTGCACCCGGTGCCGCGCCGCTCCTGCACCACCGCCGCGCCACCCCGGCACCACCCCGGCACCACCGTCGCGCCACCGAGCAGGACGCGCCCGCGCCCCGGCTCCTACGATCGGCGACGTGACTCCCGCAGCCGTGCTCTTCGACCTCGACGGCGTCCTCGTCGACTCCGAACAACTCTGGGACCGCATCCGCCGCGACGTCGTCGCCGCCCACGGCGGCCGCTGGACCGACGACGCGACCCGGGCCATGCAGGGCATGAGCACCCCCGAATGGGCCCGCTACCTCGTCGACGACCTCGGCGCGCAGCTCACCGCCGACGACGCCGCCGAACGGGTCATCTCCGAGATGGCCCGCGTCTACGCCGCGGACGCGCCCGTGCTGCCCGGCGCCGCCGACACCCTGCGGCGCGTCGCCGAGCGGTTCCCCACCGCCATCGCCAGCTCCGCGCCGCCGCGGATCATCCAGGCGTTCCTAGACAGCACCGGCCTCACCGTCGGCGCCACCCTCTCCAGCGAGCAGGTCGGCGCGGGCAAACCCGCGCCCGACGTGTACCTGGAGGCCGCGCGGCTGCTCGGCACCTCCGCCGCCGACTGCGCCGCCGTCGAGGACTCCAGCAACGGGCTGCGCGCCGCCACCGCCTCCGGCGCCACCGTGTTCGCGGTGCCCAACGCCCACTTCCCGCCCGCCGAGGACGCCCTCGCCGGAGCGCACCGCGTGCTCGGCGACATCACCGAACTCCCCGCCGCGCTCGACGAACTCGGCTGACCGCCGGCCGCACGCCTGCCGCCGAACGGAGCAACTCAGCGCCCGAGCCGTTGACCTCGCCCCTGGGGCACACCGTTGAGTGCTCCTCCGGGAGAACACCCGGGATGAGGGGCAGGACGACATGGATCTCGAACGGAACGCGGGCCGGAGCGCGGCCGCACTGATCGCGGCAGGGCTCGCGGCCTCGCTGCTGGCGGTGCCGGCCTCGGCCGAGGGGACCGGGCCGGAGTGGGGGCCGTGCCCGGCGGACGTGGTGACCGACCCGCAGCCGGTGCAGTGCGCGGTCGTGCAGGTGCCGGTGGACTACTCCGACCCGGACGGCGCGCAGCTCGACCTCACGATCTCGCGGCTGGCCAGCCAGCACCCCGAGCGGCGGCGCGGGGTGCTGCTGCTCAACCCAGGCGGTCCGGGCGGCTCCGGGCTGTCCTTCGGCGCCGACCTGGCGAACCGGGGCCTGCCCGCGAGCGTGCTGGACGGCTACGACCTGATCGGGATGGACACCAGGGGAGTGGGCCACTCGTCCCCGGTGAGCTGCGGGTTCACCGACGAGCAGGCGCGCTACGGCAACATCCCGCCGTACGCGGTGGACGACGACGCCGCGGTCACCGAGCGGGCCGCGGAGGTGCGCACCATCGCCGAGCAGTGCGCCCAGCACGACGACGGGCGGTTGAGCAGCCTGACCACCGCGAACATGGCGCGCGACCTGGACCGGATCCGGGCCGCGCTCGGCGAGGAGAAGGCGAGCTTCTACGGGGCGTCCTACGGTTCCGCGCTGGGTGCCGCGTACGCCTCGATGTTCCCGGAGCGGGCCGACCGGGTGGTGCTGGACAGCAACATCGGCGACACCGCGCTGGACCGGGACGGGATGCGCCGGTTCGCGCTCGGCGCCGAGCAGGCCTTCCCGGACTTCGCGGCGTGGGTCGCGCAGCGCGGCGACTCCTACGGCCTCGGCGGCACCGAGGAGGAGGTGCGGCGCACCTACTTCGACCTCGCCGAACGCCTCGACGCCCAGCCGTTCGCGGGGGTGGACGGGGCGCAGTTCCGGCTGGCCACCTTCGTCGGGCTGTACGCCGAATCGACCTACGGCCGGACCGCGCAGCTCTGGCAGTCGCTGCGCGACTCCGACGAGGGCGCGGTGCGCGCGCAGCAGCTCGCCGGGGCCGACACCTCGGCGTTGGACAACTCGCTGTCGGTGTTCCTCGCGGTGACCTGCAACGACGTCGAATGGCCGGAGGACGTCGAGACCTACCGGCGCGGGGTTGCCGCGGACCGGGCGGAGTTCCCGCTGTTCGGCGCGGCCACCGCGAACGTGCTGCCCTGCGCGTTCTGGGCGCACGAGCCCGCCGAGCCGCGGGTGCCGGTCCTCGACGACGGGTCGGACGACGTGCTCATCGTGCAGAACCGGCGCGACCCGGTCACCCCGCACCGCGGCGGCGAGCTGCTCCGGGAGAAGTTCGGCGACCGCGCGCGGCTGGTCAGCGCCGACGAGGCAGGGCACGGCGCCTACGTGCTCGGCGGCAACGCCTGCGTGCTGGACGTGACCACCAAGTTCCTGGTGGACGGCGAGCGCCCGGACCAGGACGTGTCCTGCCCGGCCTCCCGCTGATCGTCCCCGGTCCGGCGCGGGCGGGATCGATCGCCCGGCCGGATCAGGCGGTGTTCAAGCGCTCCAGGCATTCCCTGGCCGCGTTGGACACCTGCTCGTCGGGGGGGGGGGGGGGGGGGGCGGCGGCCCGGCCCGGGCCCGCCGACCACGTCCGACATGCCTCGGCGTGTCGGCCCGCCTCGGGCGCAGCCGCGGTTCCGGACG
>NZ_JAIUJZ010000312.1:0-4165 GCF_020176775.1 Saccharopolyspora sp. 6M | reverse complement strand
CCCCCCGGGGGCCCCGGGGGGCCGGGGGGGCCCCCCCCCCCCCGCGGCCCCCCCCCCCCCGGCGCCCCCGGGGGGGGCGGGCCCCCCCCCCCCCGGGGGGGGGGCGCCCCCCCCCCCCCCCCCGCGGCCGGGGCGGGCCCGCCTCAACCACCAAGGGGTTCACCTTCCCGGACGGCCTGCTCGACCTCGTCGAACACCGGGTCGCCGAGGAAGCTGCGGAACCCGAGGATCACCGCCGAACCGGTGTCCTCCCGCCGCGCCCGCTCCAGCAGCGTTTCCTGGCACAGCACCAGATCCGCGTCCGGCGGGATCTCGGTGACCGAGGCGTGCGAGACCTTCACGTCGTACGGCTTGAGCCTGCCCGCCAGCTGGGCGGCGACCATGGCGCTGCTGCCCATGCCCGCGTCGCAGGCGATGACGACCTTGCGCACCGCCGACCCGTTGATCGTGCCCATCGAGCGCTCCTCTCCTGCCTGCCGCGCGCTCTCGACCTCGCTCGGCGGCACCGGTTCCTCCCGCAGTTCGTCGTGCGATCCGAGCACCCGGCGCTGAGCGAAGCCGATCGCGCGCCACCAGCGGGAGGCCGCCGACCCGCGGCTCATCGGACCGCTCCACCGGTCTCGACCTCGTCGGGTCGTCGCCACAGCTTCAGCACCAGCGAGGCGACCACGAACGCCACCACCGCCGACGCGGCGATCCCGGCGATCACGCCGACGTAGCCGCCCTTCGGGGTCACCGCCAGCAGCGCGACCACGCTGCCCGGCGACGGCGTGGCGACCAGGCCCGCACCGGTGATGCTGAAGACGAACAGCCCCGCCGCGCTGCCGGAGATCGTCGCCAGCAGCAGCCGCGGCGCGGCCAGCACGTACGGGAAGTAGATCTCGTGGATGCCGCCGAGGAACTGGATGACCAGCGCGCCGGGCGCGGTCGCGCGCATCGCGGGCGGCCCGAACACGGTGATCGCCAGCAGCACCCCGAAGCCCGGTCCCGGGTTCGGCTCGACCAGGAACTCGATGGCCTTGCCGTGGTCCAGCGACTCGGACACGCCCAGCGGCCCGAGCACGCCGTGGTTGACGGCGTTGTTGAGGAACAGCACCTTCGCCGGTTCCACGATGATCGCCACCAGCGGCAGCAGGTGCAGGTCCAGCAGCGCCTGCACGCCGTGGCCGAGCGCGATGGTCACGCTCTCGATGGCGGGACCGATCGCCAGCAGCCCGGCGATGGCGAAGAGCCCGCCGATGATCCCGGCCGCGAAGTTGTCCACCAGCATCTTGAACGCCGGAGGCACCCGTTTGCCCACCGAGCGGTCGAACCATCTCAGCACCCAGCCCGCGAGCGGGCCGACGATCATCGCGCCCAGGAACATCGGGATCTCGGCCCCGATCGCGATGCCGATGGTGGCGACCGCGCCGACGACCGCGCCGCGCTGCCCGTGCACCTGCCTGCCGCCGGTGTACCCGATCAGCACCGGCAGCAGCAGCGTGATCATCGGTTCTTTCAGCTGCGCCAGCTGGGCGTTGGGCCACCAGCCCTCCGGGATGAACAGCGCGCTGATCAGGCCCCAGGCGATGAACGCGCCGATGTTGGGCATGACCATGCCGGCCAGCTGCCCGCCGAACCGCTGCACCACGACGCGGGCGCGCTGCGCCTGTGCTCGAGAACTCGATTCCTCCGTGGCCGTCCCTGACATGGTTGTCACTCCGTACCTCGCCGACGCCGTTGTCCCTCTGCCTCGCCGACCGCCTCCCCGCGTCAGGGGTCCCGGTGCAGCCGCCGGTCCCAGGGCACCCGGGACTCGACGCGCACCAGGTCCGGGCGCAGGTCGTGCGGTTGTGGCATGGCGCTACCCGGCAGCGAGGCCGCGGCCGCGCCCCAGGCCACCGCGGTGACCAGGGCGGGCAGACCTCCGCAGCCTTCGGAAAGATATCCGGCGAGTAAAGCGTCCCCCGCGCCGACAGCGTTCTGCGCGGTCACCGGCGCCTCGGCGTAACCGCAGCCATCGTGCCCGCGCAGCAGGGCTCCATCAGCCCCGAGGCTGGCCAGCACGGTGTCCGCCCCGAGTTCGAGGATCTCGTCGGCGGCATCGACGACGCCACCGATCGTTGTAATCGAGTGACCTACCGTCTCCTCCAGTTCCCGGAGATTGGGCTTCACCAACGCCGGCCGGGCCTGCACGGCCTCGTGCAGCGCGGGCCCGCTCGTGTCCACCACCACCGGGACGCCCAGCGAGCCGATCATCCGGATCAGCCCCGCGTAGTAGGCGCTGCTCACCCCCGGCGGCAGGCTGCCCGCGATCACCACCCAGTTCGCGCCGTCCGCGCTGCGCAGCACCGCCTCGCACAGGGCACGGGCGTCGCCCGCGTCCAGCAGCGCCCCTGGCTCGTTGAACTTGGTGACGGTCGCGTCGGGTTCGACGACGCTCATGTTGATGCGGACCGGGCCCACCGCGGGCACCCGCAGCACGTCGATGCTCAAGCCGGCCAGCAACGCCACGAGCTGCTGGCCCTCGATGCCGCCCGCCGCCACGACCGCGCGGACGTCGACGCCGTGCTGGGCGAGAGCGCGGGCCACGTTGATGCCCTTGCCGCCCGGGTCGACGCGGATCGAGGAGGCGCGGTTCAGGCCGCCGCGCACCAGTTTGCGCACCTGCACGGTGCGGTCGAGGCTGGGGTTCGCCGTGACGGTGACGATCACGCGCACAGCCCTCCCCTGGTCCAGGCGGTCGCCGGGTCGGCGGCTCCGCGCGGAGCCCGGCGCCGGAGAAAAATCGATCTTGCACGGGGGTCGCCCCGGTGGCAACCATCGCACGGTGAGTTCAAGGTTTTCCCGGAAGATCTCCGCTATGCGGGCCGATCGACGGGAACGAGCTCGGACCACCACCGGGCCGGCACCCCGGCGGAGGGCCGCCGCTCACTTCACGTACTCGGGCAGCACCCGCGGCGGCCACTGGCCGACGCCGAGGATTCCCATCGAGTAGCCCTTCGAGACCAGCGCCGGGCGGTTGGTGACCTTGAGCTTCCGCAGCAGCGTCGTCACGTGGTACTCGACGCCGCCCCGGCTGAGGTAGAGCTTCGCGGCCAGCTGCACGGTGGACTCCCCGGCCGCGACGCCCTCCAGGATCCGGGCGTCGACCTCGCTGAGCAGCTTCTCCTTGCCGCCGACCATCGCGGCCCGCTGCCCCTCGTCCGGCTGCAGCACGACCATGACGCCCTCCACGCGACCGGAGCGGCCGGGCACCGCGATGCCGGTCAGCTCCCCGCCGAACAGCGCTTCCTTCGCGCCGACGGCGACCGCGTGCTCCACGAACCGCGGGTTGCGGCCCTCGGTGAGGCGCGCGAACTGGTACTGGAACTTCCCGCGCACGCTGGGGTGCAGGAAGTCGTAGAAGCTGCGCCCCCGCACGTCGGCGGCACCGCGCCCGAACTGCTTGAAGAAGTACTTGTTCGCCTCCAGCACGCGCATGCTCGAATCGAGGTTCGCCATGCACATCCCGGACTGCTCGAACAACGATCTGTAAATGTCCCGATAATCTTCACCGGATTCTTCGGACGCCCCGGCAGGCGTGGGTCGCGCTCGCATCGTGCCGCTGGATGTCATCAGAATTCGACCATTCCTCTCTGGCTCGCGAGAAACGCAGATCCGGCATCGGTTGGAGGCATTACCGGAATTCAACGACACCACAAGGCTATGGATTCAAAACCAACCAAGTCAACAGCGGGCCAGCGCCGTCCTTAAACCTGCGGTCAAGCCGCCCGCTGGTTCGGTTCGGTTCGGCCCGATTCGGTTCGGTGCCGATCTACCAGGGGTTTCACGACCGAACGACCGCACCGAACCACATCGCGGGGGTGGGTTCGGGTACGGCTCAGGCCCCCACCCGCCACCACAGGGACGGGCACGAACCAACATCACGTGAATCCCCCACCACATTCCGCCCTGCCGCAGGTAGCGGTCCGCGACCAAGCGTGACCGCCGTGATCACCCTGCGCGAACGCGGCGCAGCGCCGAATCGCGTTCAGCCGCCCGCCCCGCGCGGAAGAAGTGAATTCGCGAGATCCGCCCTGCCGTCGATCCCCAATTTTCGGTAGGCCGCGGTGAGGTGCTTCTCGACCGCTCGCCTGCTCACCCGGAGCTCGTCGGCGATCTCCTGGTTGGTGCGGCCCAGCGC
>NZ_JAIUJZ010000311.1:0-4624 GCF_020176775.1 Saccharopolyspora sp. 6M | reverse complement strand
GCCGGGTTCCGCGGCCGAACCGGATCGCGGAACCGCCGCGGAAGCCCGCCGCGGAGCGGCTCCGGCAACGCGCAGGGGGCGCCGGGAACCCCCGGCGCCCCCTGTGCGCGTCCGCACGGCTTCAGTTCGCCTTGTGGTACTGGTCCACGATGTCCGCGGGGATCCGGCCGCGGTCCGAGACCTTCAGGCCGCGCTTGCGGGCCCATTCCCGGATGGCCTGGTTCTGCTCCCGATCCGCGCTGGTGGAGCCGCCCGCGGCGCGACCGGCCGCAGCGGGGCGCGGGCCGGGCTTCTTCCGCCCGCCCGCGCGACGCGCGCTGGAGACGTAGCCGGACAGCGCGTCGCGCAGCTCGCTCGCATTGTCGTTGGAAAGGTCGATCTGGTACGAGACGCCGTCCAACGCGAACTCGACCGTTTCATCGGCCTGGCCGCCGTCGAGATCGTCGACGAGCGTGACCGTAACCTTCTGCGCCATGGTGGCAGTCCTCCCCGGAGTTTCTGCGAATAACGCCGATGACGGCACGACCACCGCCGAGACCTCTCTGCCGAGAGCTTCCCGGGTCCGCAGCTCGACCCGGGCCATACCCGACTGCCCTTGCTGAACCACCCGGCGGAGCCGCGCAATCCGAACGCCCCACCGGACTCTCCGGTCGACCTTGCAGTGAGCCCTTCGGCTTCCGCCGGTTTCGTCGGCCGGAGCGCGGGAGGGCAAGCCGCCCCGGGACCGGCCTGATGGAGTTCGACAGAGTTTGGCCAGCTGACCAAGAATAGCCGTCATCGAAGCCTTCACCGAACATTGTCACGGTCAGGTTAGCGCAGCCTCTCGACAAACGCACTCACCCCGCCGAGGAAAAAACCAGGCGTCTCCCCGGATCGGGTCATTCCGGACCTCCACCGGAAGCGGATCGAGCGGCCGATACCGACTCCGGCGCACTACATCAACGATGTCACCGCGCCATTCCCGCACTCCGCGTCCGCGTCATTCCGCACTCATCGGCAAGCAGAAAGTGCGCACTCACCGGCCGGGACCTCGGCCGCCGCGCACTCCCCGCGCTGGACATCGCGCTGTTCCGGCAAGCCGACAAGAAGTATCGGGTCGCCGGGCAGCACTCGTGAGCCGTTAACGGCCGCGACATCCGGAATCCGCTTTCCCGCCGCGGAGCCCGGCGGCGGGAAAAGGGGGCCGGATCAGCGGAAGTTGCGGTCGTACACCAGCCGCAGGCCCAGCAGCGTCAGGTCCGGCACGTGGTGGGTGATGGTCTGCGATTCGGCGACCACCAGCGGCGCCAGGCCACCCGTGGCCAGCACCGCCGCCGTCCCGCCGTGGGTCGAGCCCAGTTCGGCCACGATCCGCCGCACCAGCCCGTCGACCTGTCCGGCGAAACCGAACAGGATGCCCGACTGCAGGCATTCCACCGTGTTCTTCCCGATCACCGACCGCGGCCGGGTCAGCTCCACCTTGCGCAACTGCGCGGCCCGCGAGGCGAGGGCGTCCAGCGAGATCTCCACCCCCGGCGCGAACGCCCCGCCGAGGAACTCGCCCTTCGCGGAGATCACGTCGACGTTCGTGGACGTGCCGAAGTCGACCACCACGCAGTTCGTCGCGTGCAGGTGGTGCGCGGCGAGGGTGTTGATCACCCGGTCCGCGCCGACCTCCTTCGGGTTGTCGACCAGCAGCGGGACCCCGGTGCGCACGCCCGGCTCCACCACGATCCGCGGCACCCCGTCCCAGTAGCGGCCGAGCATCACGCGCAGCTCGCGCAGCAGCGCCGGGACCGTGGACAGCGCCGAGATGCCGGTGATCCGCTCGGCGTGCTCGCCGAGGAGCCCGCGCACGGTCAGCGCCATCTCGTCGGCCGTCATCCGCGGTTCGGTGCGCATCCGCCAGTCCCGCACCAGGCCACCGCGGGGATCCTCGGAGCCGGTGTCGTACAGGCCGAGGGTGATGTTGGTGTTACCGACGTCCAGCGCGAGCAGCACCGGCGTACCTCCCGGGGTCGGAGCGGGGTCAGGCCTCGGGGGCCGCGAGCAGCGCGTCCAGCTTCGCGGCGTCGTCCGTCTCCGCCGACGCGGCACCGCTGACCAGGCCGGAGTCCGCGGGGGCCGCGGCCGGGTCGGTGCCGCGCTCCAGCACGGCGTTGTCGGCGTCCACGAAGATGACCTTCGGCCGGTAGGAGCGGGCCTCCATCTCGTCCATCACCCCGTAGGCGATGAGGATCACCAGGTCGCCGGGCCGCACCAGGTGCGCCGCGGCCCCGTTGATGCCGATCACGCCCGAGCCGCGCTCGCCGGTGATCACGTAGGTCTCCAGCCGGGCGCCGTTGGTGACGTCGACGATCGCGACCTGCTCGCCCTCCAGCAGGTCGGCGGCGTCCATCAGGTCCGCGTCCACCGTCACCGAGCCGACGTAGTGCAGGTCGGCCTGGGTCACCGTGGCGCGGTGGATCTTGGACTTGAGCATGGTGCGGAACATCGAACTACTCCCCTCACCGCCGGAAGGCGGTCGGAAGGATCGGGGGCCCTGCTACTCCACCGGGCCGAGTTGGACGAGCGCGTTGTCGATGAGCCGGGTGCCGCCGACCTGGGCCGCCACCAGCAGCCGGGCCTCGCCGGAGGCGGGCGCCGGGCCCAGCTCGGTGTCCCGCAGCTCCAGGTAGTCGACCGCCACCAGCGGTTCGGAATCCAGCGCGGCGCGCGCCGCCGCCAGCACCGCCTCCGGGCCGGACCGGCCCGCGTGCACCCCGGCGGCCATCGCCGCGGACAGGGCCAGCGCGGCCCGCCGCTGCTCGGCGTCCAGGTAGGCGTTGCGCGACGACAGGGCGAGCCCGTCGGCCTGGCGCACGATCGGCACGCCCTGGATCTTCGCGTCGAGGTTCAGGTCCCGCGCCATCCGGCGCACTAGCACCAGCTGCTGGTAGTCCTTCTCGCCGAACAGCGCCAGGTCCGGGCGCACGATGCCGAGCAGCTTCGCGACGACGGTGAGCATCCCGTCGAAGTGCCCGGGCCTGCTCGCCCCCTCCAGCTGCTCGCCGAGCGGGCCCGCGGTGAGGCCGACCTGCCGGTCCGGGGCGTACATGTCCGCGGGCTCGGGGGCCAGCACCAGCTCGACGCCCTCGGCGCGGCACAGCTCCAGGTCCGCGTCGAAGGTGCGCGGGTAGCGGTCCAGGTCCTCGCCCGCGCCGAACTGCAGCGGGTTCACGAAGATCGACACGACGGTGACCGCGGCGGGCACCTTGCGGGCCGCGCGGATCAGCTCCAGGTGGCCTTCGTGCAGCGCGCCCATCGTCGGCACCAGCGTGATCGGGCGGCCGGTGGAGCGCAGCGCCCGCGTCACCTTCGCCAGCTCCGCGGGGCGGCGGTGCACGGTGAGTTCCCGCGCGGTGTACCCGGGGCCCGCACCCACCCCGTCGGCCGTGGTCATCGCTGCTCCTCGTCGAGTACTTCGTGCACTTCGGTGGCCGACCGGGCGTCGAGCAGGCCGGCCGGCGCGGCGCGGGGGGGGGGGCGCCGCGCCCGCGCCGCCGACCCCGCGCCCCACACCCGCGCCCCCCCCCCCCGCGCCCCCCCGGGGGGGGGGGGCCCGGCCCCCGGCCCCCCGGCCTATGGGGGCGCCCCCGGGGGGGGCCCCCGGGGGGGCCCCCCCCCCCCCGGGCGCGGGGGGGGGGCCGGTCCGCCTCGCCATCGCCGCGTACCCGGCGACCATCTCCGGCGCCGACTCCCGCAGCGAACCCAGGTGGGCGCGGACCGTGCCCACGTCACCGCGGGACACCGGACCGGTGAGGCCGCGGTCCCCGAAGCGCAGCGCGTTGTCCAGCGAGGCGGACAGCACCGGGGCCATCACCCGGTCCGGGATCTCGATCCCGGCGGCGCGCAGCAGGTCCGCGCACTCGTTGACCAGGGTGATCAGGTGGTTCGCGCCGTGCGAGAGCGCCGCGTGGTAGAGCCGCCGGGCGTGCTCGGGGACGCGGACCGGTTCCGCGCCGAGCTCCAGCGCGAGCACTTCGCCGACGTTCCACGCCGCTTCGTCGTCCGGCGCGGTCACCGCGGCGCAGGCCGTCGCCAGCCGCTCCACGTCCTCGGCCCGGCCGGTGAAGGTCATCGCGGGGTGCAGCGCCAAGGTCAGCACGCCCAGCTCGGCGGCGGGCTCCAGCGGGGCGACGCCGTGGGCGCCGCAGGTGTGCAGCACGATCTGCCCGGAGCGCAGCGAGCCGGTGGCGACCAGGCCGCGCACCAGGCCGGGCAGCACGTCGTCGGGAACCGCGAGCACCACCAGGTCGGCGGCGTCGGCGACCTCGTCGGGCGGGCGCACCGGTACCGCGGGCAGCAGCTCCTCGGCTCGGCGCAGCGAGGCGTCCGACACCGCGGACACCGCCACGACCTCGTGCCCGGCGCGCGCCAGCGCCGCTCCGAGCACGGCACCCACCCGGCCCGCGGACACCACTCCGACCCGGAGCCGGGGTCCCGCGCCTCGACCTGGTGGACGTCCGCCAGACATCGACACGTCGTCCTCCCAACCGTTCCAGTCCCGCAGCGGGTACCGGACAGCAGCGCGAGAGTAGCCCGCCGCCGGGCGTCCGCGACTCGCCGGGTGGCGAGAACCACCCGGTCCGCGCGGACCGGGTGG
>NZ_JAIUJZ010000310.1:0-4676 GCF_020176775.1 Saccharopolyspora sp. 6M | reverse complement strand
GCGGCGAAGCCGCTGAGCGGAGACCCAGCACGCAACGGGACCACCCGCGGGTTCTCAGCGGTTCCCTCGCGAGGACAGCGATTTCATCGCTGAGGTTCCGCCACCCGCCCCCCGATCAGGCCGAGAAGACGGTCACTCCGCCCGAACGGTCAAGGCCGAGTTGTCGTCGGCCACGTCCACCAGGACCGCGTCCCCGTCCCGCACCTCGCCCGACAGCAGCTGCTTCGCCAGCTGGTCGCCGATCGCGGACTGCACGAGCCGCCGCAGCGGACGTGCCCCGAACACCGGGTCGAACCCGTTGAGCGCCAGCCAGTCCCGCGCGGCGGGCCGCACGTCGAGGGTGAGCCGCCGCTGGGAGAGCCGGTCCGCCAGCCGCTCCACCTGGATGTCCACGATGGACGTCAGCTCCTCGGTGGACAGCGAGTGGAACACCACCATGTCGTCGAGCCGGTTGAGGAATTCCGGCTTGAACTGCTGGCGCACCACGGACAGCACCGCTTCGTCGCGCTGCTGCTCGGTCAGGTTCGGGTCCGCGATGGCCTGCGAACCGAGGTTCGAGGTGAGCACCAGGATGGTGTTCCGGAAGTCCACCGTGCGCCCCTGGCCGTCGGTGAGCCGGCCGTCGTCGAGCGCCTGCAGCAGCACGTCGAACACGTCCGGGTGCGCCTTCTCGACCTCGTCCAGCAGCACCACCGAGTACGGCCTGCGCCGCACCGATTCGGTGAGCTGGCCGCCCTGGTCGTAGCCGACGTAGCCGGGCGGGGAGCCGACGAGGCGGGCCACCGAGTGCTTCTCGGAGTACTCGCTCATGTCGATGCGGATCATCGCCCGCTCGTCGTCGAACAGGAACCCGGCGAGCGCCTTCGCCAGCTCGGTCTTGCCCACGCCGGTCGGCCCGAGGAACAGGAACGATCCGGTGGGCCGGTCGGGGTCGGCGACGCCCGCGCGGGCGCGGCGCACCGCGTCGGACACGGCGCGCACCGCTTCGGCCTGGCCGACGACCCGGGTCTCCAGCTCGTCCTCCATCCGCAGCAGCTTCGCGGTCTCGCCTTCGAGCAGCCGTCCGGCGGGGATGCCGGTCCAGGAGCTGACCACGTCGGCGACGTCGTCGGGCGTGACCTCCTCCTGCAGCATGGCCTTCTGCTCGGTCTGCGCCTCGGTGGCGGTGGCGAGCTCCTTCTCCAGGGCGGGGATGCGGCCGTAGCGCAGTTCGGCGGCCTTGCCGAGGTCGCCGTCGCGTTCGGCGCGGTCGGATTCGCCGCGGAGCTGTTCGAGCTGCGTCTTGAGGTCGCGGACCTTGTCGATGGACTCCTTCTCGCCCTGCCAGCGCGCGGTGAGCTCGGAGAGCCGTTCGCGGCGGTCGGCGAGTTCGCCGCGCAGGGTGGCGAGCCGTTCGACGGAGGCGACGTCGGTCTCCTTGGCCAGCGCCATCTCCTCGATCTCCAGGCGGCGCACGGCGCGTTCCACCTCGTCGATCTCGACCGGCCGCGAGTCGATCTCCATGCGCAGCCGGGACGCGGCCTCGTCCACGAGGTCGATGGCCTTGTCCGGCAGGAACCGCGCGGTGATGTACCGGTCGGAGAGCGTGGCGGCGGCGACGAGCGCGCCGTCGGTGATCCGCACGCCGTGGTGCACCTCGTAGCGCTCCTTGAGCCCGCGCAGGATCGCGACGGTGTCCTGCGGGCTCGGTTCGCCGACCATGACCTGCTGGAAGCGGCGTTCCAGCGCGGCGTCGGTCTCGATGTGCTCGCGGTACTCGTCGAGGGTGGTGGCGCCGACCATGCGGAGCTCGCCGCGGGCCAGCATCGGCTTGATCATGTTGCCCGCGTCCATCGCCCCTTCGCCGGTGGCACCGGCGCCGACGATGGTGTGCAGCTCGTCGATGAACGTGACGACCTCGCCCGCGGAGTCGGTGATCTCCTTGAGCACGGCCTTGAGCCGCTCCTCGAACTCGCCGCGGTACTTGGCGCCGGCGATCATCGAGCCGAGGTCGAGGGCGACGACGCGCTTGCCGCGCAGCGATTCGGGTACGTCACCGGCGACGATGCGCTGGGCGAGGCCTTCGACGATGGCGGTCTTGCCGACGCCGGGTTCGCCGATGAGCACCGGGTTGTTCTTGGTGCGCCGGGACAGCACCTGCACCACGCGCCGGATCTCCGAGTCGCGGCCGATGACCGGGTCGAGCTCACCGCCGCGGGCGCGCGCGGTGAGGTCCTGGCCGTACTTCTCCAGGGCCTGGAAGGTGCCCTCCGGGTCGGGGCTGGAGACCCGGGCCGAGCCGCGCACCTTCGCGAAGGCGTCGCGGAGCGCCTCGGGGGTGGCGCCGTGCCTGCGGAGCAGGTCGGCGACCTGGCCGCCTTCGGCCGCGAGACCGACCAGCAGGTGCTCGGTGGAGACGTAGTCGTCGCCCATCTCGGTGGCCAGGTGCTGGGCGTGGGTCACGGCCTTGAGCGCGTCGCGGGACAGCTGCGGCGCGGACACGGTGGAGCCGGAGGCCGCGGGCTGCGCGTTGATCAGCGCTTCGACCTCGCGGCGCACGTCCGCGACGTCGGCCTCGACCGCGGTCAGCAGCGGCGCCGCGATGCCGTCGCCCTGCGCGAGCAGCGCGCCGAGCAGCCGGGCGGGGCCCACGTCGGGGTTGCCCGCCACCGTGGCGGCCTGGGCCGCCGAGGAGATCGCCTGTTGGGTCTTGGTCGTCGGGTTGAAAGCGTCCATTCCTCCACCTCGCCGGGGCGTCGCGCGCGAGCCTCCATGCTCGCGCAGAGCGCCCGCCGTGCAACACCGGCGGAGGCCCCGGCGCGGCGGGCGAAACGGAACCTCCGCATGAAAGTTGAGTCCGTTGCGCTCAACCATACACCCGTCGCGGCCGACTGGGCATCCCTTCGCCCGTCCACCCCGTTCCGCTCGCCCGTTCGACGGGCTGCCGATCACCACGAGTCGCAAAACGGGCGCGAATTCACCCACTGGCCACCGAAAAGCATTGAGTCCCAATTGTCGCCTTGGTCCACTACCCGCCATGCCCGACACATCCGGCCCGCCACCGGCGAGCCCGCTCCCGCACACCGAGGTGCTCGCCGCCGGGGACGGCGCGCTCTCCGCGGTCGAGAACACCATCAACACCGTCTTCGAGCCGATCTCCGACTGGTTCTCGAACCTCGTGTTCGGCGAACTCACGCTGTTCGGCGTCACGTTCCCCTGGATCGTGGCCTGGCTGGTGATCGCCGCCGCCACGTTCACCGTCGCGTTCGGCTTCATCCAGTTCCGCTCGCTGGGCCTGTCGCTGGCGCTGGTCCGCCGGGAAGTACTCCCGCCCGGACGACCCCGGCGAGATCACCCACTTCCAAGCGCTCTCCTCCGCGGTCTCCGCGACGGTCGGCCTCGGCAACATCGCCGGTGTCGGGGTCGCCGTCACCGTCGGCGGCCCCGGCGCGACCTTCTGGATGATCGTGTGCGGCCTGCTGGGCATGTGCACCAAGTTCGTCGAATGCACCCTCGGCGTGCAGTACCGCGACATCCACGAGGACGGCACCGTCTCCGGCGGCCCCATGCAGTACCTGCGCAAGGGCATCGCCGAACGGTTCCCCGGCGGCTTCGGCGCCCGGCTCGGCAAGGTGCTGGCCGTGCTCGCCGCGATCATGATCCTGTTCTTCGGCATCGCCGGGGGCAACATGTTCCAGGCGAACCAGACCTTCGCCCAGCTGCGCAACGTCACCGGCGGCGAGCAGGGCTGGCTGGGCGGGGACGGCGCCGCGCTCGCCTTCGGGCTGGTGCTGGCCGCGCTGGTCGGCGCCGTCATCATCGGCGGCATCAAGTCCATCGGCGCCGCCACCAGCAAGCTGGTGCCGACGATGGCGATCATCTACGTGGTGGCCTGCCTGATCGTGATCGGCGTGAACATCACCTCGGTGCCCGCCGCCCTCGGCGAGATCGTGCGCGGCGCGTTCACCCCGGCCGCCGGGTTCGGCGGGGCGATCGGCGTGCTGATCATCGGGTTCCAGCGGGCCGCGTTCTCCAACGAGGCGGGGCTCGGCTCGGCGCCGATCGCGCACTCCGCGGTCAAGACCCGGCACCCGGTGAGCGAGGGCTTCGTCGCGCTGCTCGAACCCTTCGTGGACACCGTGATCATCTGCACCATGACGGCGCTGACCATCGTCATCGCCCGCACCGAGTTCTGGCTCGACGCGCAGCGGCAGGTGCTCGGCGGCGGGGAGACCCCGGACGGGGTCACCGTCACCTCCGAGGCGTTCGCGACCGTGCTGCCGTGGTTCCCGTACGTGCTGACGCTCGCGGTGGCCCTGTTCGCCATCTCCACGATCATCACCTGGGGCTACTACGGGCAGCGGGCGTGGCTGTTCCTGTTCGGCAAGTCCAAGGCGAAGGAGACCGCCTACAACGTGCTGTTCTGCGCGTGCACCGTGATCGGCTCGGTGCTGACGCTGACCAGCGTGCTCGACTTCGCGGACGCGGTGCTGTTCGCGCTCGCCCTGTTCAACATCATCGGGCTGTACCTGCTGCTGCCCGTGGTCAAGCGCGAGCTCCGGAGCTTCCGCGAGAAGCTGCGCACCGGGGAGGTGGCTCCGGTCGAGCGGCCGGAGGAGGCGTGCTGATCATCGGGTTCCAGCGGGCCGCGTTCTCCAACGAGGCGGGGCTCGGCTCGGCGCCGATCGCGCACTCCG
>NZ_JAIUJZ010000309.1:245-4697 GCF_020176775.1 Saccharopolyspora sp. 6M | reverse complement strand
CGGCGAGCGTGACCATCTCTGCTTCCTCGGCGCGGGGGCGGGGCGCGCCGAAGAATACATGAACGGTTGCTCAGGTGTTCAGTCGTTCAGGCTTCCGGTCGTGCGGATACACTGCGCGCATGGGTCACGGTGTCGAAGACGCGGTCACGCCCGCGGCGAAGCTGGACGCCACCGCGGCGGCCTCCGTCGCCGAGACCCTCCAGGCGCTCGCCACCCCGTCCCGGCTGCTGATCCTCAGCGAACTGCGCCAGGGCGCCCGGCCCGTCGGGGGGCTCGCCGAAGCCGTCGGCATGGAGGCCTCCGCCGTCTCGCACCAGCTGCGGCTGCTGCGCTCGCTCGGGCTCGTCACCGGCAACCGCAGCGGGCGCAGCGTCGTCTACAGCCTCTACGACGACCACGTGGCGCAGCTGCTCGACGAGGCCGTCTACCACATCGAGCACCTGCGCCTGGGGCTGTCGGGCTGACCGCGCGCGGGCGCGCTCACCCGGCCATCTCGGGTTTGAGCACCACCTTCGTCCAGCCGTCCTCGCGGTTGTCGAAGCGCTCGTAGGCGTCCGCGGCGCGCTGCAGCGGCAGGTCGTGCGAGACGATGAACGACGGCGCCGCCCGTCCGTGGTGGATCAGGTCCCGCAGCCGCCGGTTGTAGGCCTTCACCGGCGCCTGCCCGGTGCCGATCCGCTGGCCCTGGAACCAGAACGAGCCCATCTCGAACGCCAGCTTCCCGTCCTGCTCCAGCCGGTCCGGCGAGCCGGGGTCCGACGGCAGGAAGATGCCGACCGCGCCGATCCCGCCGGTGAACCGCACCGAGTTCACCAGGCTGTTCATCGTCATCTCCGGGTGCTCGGCGCCCTGCGGGTCGTGCGCCTGGTAGCCGACGCACTCGCAGCCGCGGTCCGCGCCGCGCCCGTCGGTGAGGTCCAGCACCTGCCGGGCCGGATCACCGTCGGAGTCGTCCACCGCGATCGCGCCCATCTGCTCGGCGAGCCGCAGCCGGTCCCGGTGGCGGTCCACCACGAAGACCTGCGACGCGCCCTGCAACAGAGCGGAGTACCCGGCCATCAGCCCGACCGGCCCGGCGCCGTAGACCACGCAGGACTCCCCGGGGCGCAACCCCGCGAGGCGGGTGGCGTGCCAGCCGGTGGGGAAGATGTCGGCCAGCATCACGTAGTCGTCCTCCTTGTCCGCGGCGTCCTCCGGCAGCCGCAGGCAGTTGAAGTCGCCGAACGGCACGCGCAGGTACTCGGCCTGCCCGCCGTGGTACGGGCCCATCCCGGCGAAGCCGAACGCCGCTCCCGCCATGTCCGGGTCGGGGTGCGCCGTCAGGCAGTACGAGGTCATGCCGTCCTCGCAGTTGCGGCAGAAGCCGCAGCCGATGTTGAACGGCAGGCACACCCGGTCGCCGACCTGGATGCGTTCGACGCCGCCGCCGATCTCCGCCACCACGCCGAGGTTCTCGTGGCCGAGCACCCGCCCTGGCTCCAGGTCGGTGCGCCCTTCGTACATGTGCAGGTCCGAGCCGCAGATGTTCGTGGTGGTGATCCGCACCAGCACGTCGGTGGGGCGTTCGATCCGCGCGTCCGGGACGTCCTTGACGGTCACCTGGCGCGGTCCTTCGTACACGAGCCCTCGCATGGCGTCCTCCTGCCGGGAGTTCTCGTTGCGGTGCAACGGGTTGTGCGGTCACCGGTCGTGACCTCTCTCCCGGTTAACCGCCGCCCGGCCGACGTGAAACTTCGCCGCGCGCCGCGAGGTCGATACGCTCGGCGCATGGCGGACTACGTGCAGGTCGTGACCACGACGGATTCCGAGCTTGCCGCGGCGGAACTGGCCCGCGGCGTCGTCGAGGCGCGGTTGGGCGCCTGCGTGCAGGTGGTGCCGATCCGCAGCTTCTACCGCTGGGACGGGGCGGTGCAGGACGATCCGGAGTGGCAGCTGCAGATCAAGACGCCGGCGGCGCGGCTGGACGCGCTGGTCGCGCACCTCCAGGAGCACCACGGCTACGAGGTGCCCGAGGTGATCGCGACGCCGATCGTCGGCGGCAACCCCGGCTACCTGTCCTGGTTGGACGCGGAGACCGCGGGCTGAGCCCGCGGGTGGACGGCCCCGCGGGTGGGCCGTCCCTCGCGTGATCAGTCCTCGCGGACCGCGATGGCGGCCGCGGGGCACAGCGCGGCCGCCTGGCGCGCGGCGTCCTGGTGCTCCGGGGCGGGGGAGGCGTCGAGCAGGACCACGACGCCGTCCTCGTCGCGCTGGTCGAACACGGCCTCGGCGGCCAGCACGCACTGGCCGGCGCCGATGCACCTGTCCTCGTCGATCTCGATCTTCACGGCGTCCTCCTCGGTGGTGGGGGTTCCGGCGCCCGCTGGGCAGTCAGCCGACTGAAGGCTACGCTAGCATTTAAGTCAGACGCCTTTCTTAAAGAGGATGCGATGCGAGCCGACGACACCACCTGCCCCGTCACCGGGCACGCCACCGACCCCCTGCCCTTCCCCTTCCCGCTGCCGACCGCCCTCGAACCCCCGCCGGAATGGCGCCGGTTGCAGCAGGAGTGCCCGGTGGCCCGGGTGCGCACCGTGATCGGGGAGGACGCGCTGCTGCTGACCCGCTACGAGGACGTGCGCGCGATCCTCGCCGACCCGCGGTTCACCCGCAGGCCCCTCGACGACGCCGAGGACAGCTCCTTCCCGAACACCATCGCCCAGGGCGAGGGGCACCTGCGGTGGCGGCGGCTGCTGAGCCGCTCCTTCACCGTCAAGCGGATGCGCGCCCTGCAACCGCGGATCGCCGGCATCGCCCACGAGCTGATCGACGAGATGCTCCGGCAGGGAGCCCCCGCCGACCTGCGCACCGCGCTCGGCTTCCCGCTGCCGGTGTACGTGATCTGCGAACTGCTCGGCGTGCCCGCCGCCGACCGCGCCAAGTTCGCCCACTGGTCCGACCACATGCTCAACCTCACCCGGTACACCGAGGACGAGGTCCGCGCCTCCGGCCAGGAGCTGTGGAACTACTTGGCCGAGCACGTCCGCGCCAAGCGCGCCGAACCCGGCGACGACCTGCTCTCCGAGCTCACCGCGATCAGCGACGCCGACGACGGCAGGCTCACCGAGACCGAGCTCATCGCCACCGGCCAAGCCCTGCTCATCGCCGGGCACGAGACCACCGCCAACATGATCGGCAAGATGGCCGCGATGCTGCTGTCCCGCCGGGAGCGCTGGGAGAGCCTGCTCGCCGACCCCGCGCTCGTCGACCCGGCCGTCGAAGAGGTGCTGCGCTTCGACGCGAACCTCGGCAGCACCGGCATGCACCGGCACATCACCGAACCCGTCGAGATCGGCGGCACCACCATCGAAGCGGGCAGCACCGTGCTCGCCCTCATGCAGGCGGCCAACCGGGACGAGGACGCGTTCACCGACGCCGCCGAGATGGACCTCGCCCGCACCCCGAACCCGCACCTGACCTTCGGCGCCGGACCGCACTCCTGCCTCGGGCAGTCGCTGGCCCGCGTCGAACTGCGCACCGTGCTCGGCGCGCTGCTGGAACGCGTGCCCGGCTTGGAACTGGCCGTCCCCGCCGACGACCTGCGCCGCCGGGAAGGGCTCCTGGTCGGCGGGCTCGAAGAAGTCCCGGTGCGGTGGTGAGAAGATGACCGCCGTGGACGCTCGACCCGCGCGGAACCGGACCGGCGCGCGCCCCGGTGCCCGCCGGGAACGCGCCGACGCCACCCGGGCACTGCTGCTGCGCACCGCGGAACGGCTGTTCGCCGAACGCGGGCTCTCCGAGGTGTCCAACCGGCAGATCGTCGACGCCGCCGGGCAGGCCAACAACTCCGCGCTGGCCTACCACGTCGGCACCCGCGACGACCTGCTGCGCGCCATCAGCGCCTCGCACAGCGAGCCCATCGTGCGGCACACCGGCGAGATGCTCGCCGCGGCGCGCGGATCCCGCGACCCGCGCGAGCACGTCGCCTGCATGGTGCTGCCGTACGTCCGGCACCTGGCGAGCCTCGGCAATCCCAGCTGGTGCGCCCGGTACACCGCGCAGGTCGCCACCGACCCGGTCGTGCGCAGCGGGCCGATGCACGCGCCCGAGATGGAACCGCTGCTGGCCGAGGCGAACGCGGCGCTCGCCGAGCACGCCCCCGAACTCCCGCCGGAGGTCGCCGCGATCCGCCGCGACACCGCCCGGCTCGCGGTCCTGCACACCTGCGCCGAGCAGGAGCGCGCGGCCGCGGCCACCGGCATCCCCGCCGACTGGGAACTGGTCGGCACCGCCCTCACCGACGGCCTCACCGGACTGCTGCTGGCGCCCGTGGTGGCGGGAGGTGTCAGCGGACGGCGGTCAGCGGGGCGCGGGGCCGGGGGGGGGCCCCCCCCCGCCGGGGGGGGCGGGGGGGGGGGGGGGGGGGGCCCCGGGCCCCGGGGGGGGGGGGGCGGGGGGCGCGGCGCCCCGCGA
>NZ_JAIUJZ010000309.1:0-236 GCF_020176775.1 Saccharopolyspora sp. 6M | reverse complement strand
GCCCGGCCCCCCCCCCCCCGGGCCCCCGGGCCCCCCCCCCCCCCCCCCCCCCCCCCCCCCCCCCCCCCCCCCCCCCCCCCCCCCCCGCGCCCCGCTGACCGCCGTCCGCTGACACCTCCCGCCACCACGGGCGCCGCGCGCTGCCCGGGAACAGGACTCCCCGTGAACGACCAGAACACCGACGCCCCGGCCCGCCCCGGGCTGCGCCGCCCGCTGCCCCCGGAACTCGTCCAGCG
>NZ_JAIUJZ010000308.1:0-4742 GCF_020176775.1 Saccharopolyspora sp. 6M | reverse complement strand
CGGCGCGGAACCCGGCGAGGGGCGCGACGCGGTGCCGCGGTTCACCGGCCAGCGGGTGCTGGTGGTGGACGACGAGCCGACCGTGCGGGAACTGCTGGCCGCGACGTTGCGCTTCGCCGGGTTCCGGGTGACGGCGGCCGCGACCGGGGCGGAGGCGCTGCGGGCGGCCGTGGACGAGCGGCCCGACCTGGTGCTGCTGGACGTGATGCTGCCGGACGCGGACGGGTTCGAGGTGCTGCGGCGGCTGCGGGAGGAACGCGGCGGGCAGGTGCCGGTGCTGTTCCTCACCGCCCGCGACGCCCCGCGGGACAAGGTGCGCGGCCTGACGCTGGGCGGCGACGACTACGTGACGAAGCCGTTCGACCCGGAGGAGCTGATCGCCCGGATCCACGCGGTGCTGCGCCGCTCCGGGCACGCGGCGACCTCCCGGGTGATGACCGTCGCGGACCTGGAGCTCGACCCGGACAGCCACCAGGTGCTGCGCGCCGAACAGCCGATCCGGTTGTCCCCCACCGAGTTCCGGCTGCTGACCTACCTGGTGCGCAACGCGGGCCAGGTGGTGTCGAAGCGGCAGATCCTCGACGAGGTGTGGCGGTACGACTTCGGCGGCGACCCGAGCATCGTCGACACCTACATCAGCTACCTGCGGCGCAAGGTGGACCGCACCGAGCCGAAGCTGATCCACACCGTGCACGGGGTGGGCTACGTGCTGCGCGGGCCGCGCTCGTGATCGCCCGGATGTCGTTGCGCGCCCGGGTGCTGCTGATCGCGGTGGGGCTGCTCGCGGCGGGCCTGGCGATCGGCGGCGCGGTGGTGATCGGCGCACTGGAGCGCAACCTCGTCGGCAAGCTGGACGCGCAGCTGGCGGCGACGGCGACCGCGGGCGCGAGGATCTTCCAGGTGCCGGACGCGGGGCTGCCCGGGCCGGGCACGGTGGTGGTGCGGGACAACTTCGCGCTGCCCGGTTCCACGACGTACGCGGCACGGCTGGGCGCGGGCGGCGCGGTCACCGAGCAGGAGTGGACCGGAGAGCGGTTGCCGGGCCCGGACCTCACCGGGCTCACCGCCACCGCAGGCCCGGTGGACGTGCCGAGCCGCGACGGCACCCAGCACTGGCGGTTGCTCGCGCAGCCCGGCCGGGACGAGCTGGTGGTCACCGCGCTCTCGCGCGCCGAGGTGGACGACACCGTCGCCCGGATGCGGGCGATCTCCGCGGGCACCGCCACGGCCCTGCTGGCGGTGCTCGCGCTGGCCGGGTGGTTCGCGGTGCGCGCCGGGTTGCGGCCGCTGCGCCGGATCGAGCGGACCTCGGCGGCCATCGCGGCGGGCGACCTCGGCAGCCGCGTCCCCGAATCGGCCGGACCGGACACCGAGGTCGGGCGGCTGTCGCGGGCGCTGAACGCGATGCTCGACCGCAACGAGGCCGCGTTCGCCGCCCGCGCCGAATCGGAGGCGCGGATGCGCCGCTTCGTCGCCGACGCCGGCCACGAGCTGCGCACCCCGCTGGCCGGGATCAAGGGGTTCAGCAAGCTGCACCGGATGGGCGCGGTGCCCGCGGGCGTGGACGCGATGTCCCGCATCGAGCGGGAATCCGACCGGCTGGAGCGGCTGGTGGACGACCTGCTGCTGCTGGCGCGGCTCGACGAACGGCTGCCGCTGCAGCTCGCCCCGATGGACCTGCGGACCCTCGCCGCCGACGCGCTGCACGACGTGCACGCGCTCGACCCGTCGCGGCCCGCCGAGCTGACCGGACCCGGCGGTGGCCCGCCCGCGGCCGCGCCCGCGCTGGCCGACGAGGAACGGTTGCGGCAGGTGGTCACCAACCTCGTCGGCAACGCCGTGCGGCACACCCCGGAGGGCACGCCGGTGCGCATCGGCGTCGGTTCGATCGACGGACGCGCCGTGCTGGAGGTCGCCGACGACGGGCCGGGACTCGCCCCGGAGGAAGCGGAGCGGGTGTTCCAGCGGTTCTACCGGTCCGACGGGTCGCGCAGCCGGGCCAGCGGCGGAGCCGGGCTGGGGCTGGCCATCGTGCGCTCGCTGGTGGAGGCGCACGACGGACGGGTCGAGCTGGCGACCGCGCCCGGGGCGGGCACCTGCTTCCGGGTCGTGCTGGACCGCGTCGAGATCTCCCCGGCGACCGGCGCGGAGGCCCCTCGGGCGGCCGACGCGGGGTGACCGCGGGACGAACCGGCCCCGGATTCCGCGCGAGCGCGCGATCCCCACCGCCGGGCCGACCCGTCCCGGACCGCGGTCGAGCGCGCGATCCCGCGCCGCCGGGCGAATCCGGACGGCTGCGAATCCGGACGGCTGCGGAACCGAGCATCCGGGCCATCGCGACGCGGCACGATCGAGGCCGAAGCCGCAGCAGGTCTTCACCGGTTCGCCGCCCGCGCCGCGGCCGGATCGGGTTCCTGGGAGTTCTCCGGGAGGATCGCGCGCCGCGGACCGTCCCGGTGATCGCGAGCTGCCGGAACGGTCCGCGGCTCCCAGGAACCTCTCAGAACCGCACCGGATTCACCGAGATCGGGCGGTCAACCTGAACGAGTCCGCAAGTTCACGAGGAGAGGAAATCCCATGCGGCTCAACACCTTCCGACGCACCGCCGCCATCGCCGCGCTGGCCTTGGCGCCCGCCCTGGCCATCGGCGCCGCCGCCCAGGCCACCACCGGCAGCGCCCCGTCGGCCGAGTCCGCCGCCACCGCCCAGCCGACCGCGCTCGACCGCTCCGCGGTGAACGAGCAGGCGCGCGACATCGTCGCCGAGCAGGGCGTCGTGCGGGAGCGCGGCGACGTGCAGACGCCCGACGGCGAGTTCGTCGTGTTCAAGGCGAACGCCGACGGCCTCCTGTGGGTCGTCGGCGCGGACACCGCGGTGCTGAAGGACGGGCAGCCGGTCGGCGCCGACGAGCTGCGCGACGGCGACCAGGTCACCGTCTCCGGCGTGCCGAACGGCGAGCACGCCGACGCCACCCGCGTCGAGATCGGCTGACCCGAGCCCGGCCGCGGAGGGCACGAGGGGTCCCTCCGCGGCCTAGGGCTTGCGGGCGACCGCGGCGAAGCAGACCGCGTTCTTCGGGTTGGCCGTGGCGAAGTCGTCCACGTCGGTGAGGTCGGAACGCCATTCCGAGGTGAACGCGACTCCCGGGTCCAGCAGCTCCCACCCGGTGAAGAACCGCCGGAACTCCAGCTCGTCGCGAGCGGTGAATCCCGGGTTCTGGGTGTCCTTGTAGGAGTCGATGAAGTCGAGGGTCTGCGACCGGACCGGTTCGGCGACGCCGTCGACGGTGGCGTGGCTGATGGCGAGCCGGCTGCCCGCGGGCAGCGCGTCCTTGTACCGCTCCAGCGCCGCCTCGGGGTGCTGCTCGCGGGGGATGAAGTGCAGCAGCGCCACGGCGAGGACCCCGACGGGCTTGGTGAGGTCGAGCAGTTCGCGGGTCGCGGCCGCGCCGAGGATCGCGTCGGGTTCCAGGAAGTCGCCCCGCACGACGGCCGTACCCGGCACGTCCTTGAGCAGCTCCTCGGTCTGCACGACCGCGACCGGCTCGTTGTCGGCGTAGACGACGCGGGCGTCCGGGTTGGTCCGGTGCGCGATCTCGTGCGTGTTGCCCGCGGTGGGCAGGCCGGAGCCGATGTCGAGGAACTGGTCGATGCCCTCCTCGGCCATGGTCTGCACGGCGCGGCGCAGGAAGGTGCGGTTCCAGCGCGCCACGTCGGCGATGTGCGGCAGCTTCTCCTTGGCCCTGGCGAAGAAGGCCCGGTCCGCCGCGAAGTTGTGGGCGCCGCCGAGGTAGGCGTCGTACACGCGGGCCGCGCTCGGCAGCTCCACGTCGACACCCAGCGCCCGCCACCTGTCCTGATCACCAGCCATTCACCCAAAGTAGTGATCTTGGTGGTCGACGACAACCTCCTCCCGCACGGGACGCGGCAGCCGGCCGTGCGGCGGGCGGGCTGTGGCCTGGGCAATCCCGGTCGGCGCGTAACGAACCTCACCAGCGACGACGGCGTTCCGGCCGAGCGCGCCAGGGATCGAGCGGTCCGCTCAGAGCAGGTCGGTCTCGCCCAGCCGGTGCAGCAGCCGGGCCAGTTCGGCGATGTCCGCCGGGTCCCAGCCGCCCAGCACCTCCCGCCACCGCCGCCGCTGCTCGGCGAGCTGTTCGCTGACCCGCACGCCGCCCTGCTCGGTGAGCACGACCAGCTTGGCGCGCGCGTCGACCGGGTCGGCCACCCGTTCGGCGAGCCCGATCCGCACCACCGCGTCGACCTGCCTGCTCACCGTGGACTTGTCCAGCGACAGCGCGGCCGCGATCGCCGACATGCGCTGCGCGCCCTCCTTCGCCAGCAGCACCACCAGCGGGTAGGCGGTCGGATCCAGCTTCGGGTGCACGTCCCGCGCGAGTTCGCGAGTGCGCAGCCTGCTGCGGCGCGTCAACGCGCGCAGCTCCTCCTCCAGCGCGGGCAGTTCGTCCTCGGATGACACCGGGTGCTCCTCCCGTAGCGGACCGCGCTCATGATCTCATCCGCCGGGCCGCGCGAGCGCGTCCGGAGATCGCGCGCCGGAACCCGCCTCCCCGCGTCCGGTGGCCGTCGCGGAGCAGGCATCCTGGGGTCGGCGCCGCCCCGCCGGGGGGGGGGCCCCCCCCCGCCGCGGGGGGGCCCCCCCCCGCGGCCGGGCCGGTGCTGGCGGTCGTGCGCGGCCCGGCCCCGGGCGGGTTGCGCGTCGACGACGTCGAACGCGCGGTG
>NZ_JAIUJZ010000307.1:0-4777 GCF_020176775.1 Saccharopolyspora sp. 6M | reverse complement strand
GGGGTGAACGGACCCTTCGACCAACCGGACGGGACGAACGGTCCGTTCACCCTCCGCGGAACGCGAGTGAATGGACCGCCCGTCCAACGAGATGGGACGAACGGTCCGTTCACTCCTCCAGCGGTGCGCCGCCGGGTCAGCCGCCCAGCAGCTTGTCCGGCGTGATCGGCAGGTCCCGGACCCGGATGCCGGTGGCGTGGTGCACCGCGTTCGCGATGGCGGCGGGCGAACCCACGATGCCGATCTCGCCGACGCCGCGGCTGCCCATCGGGTTCGAATGCGGGTCGTGCTCGTCGAGCCAGCTCACCTCGATGTCGGCGACGTCGGCGTGCGCGGCGACGTGGTACTGCGCGAGGTCGTGGTTGATGACGTGCCCGAACTGCGGATCGAGGACGCTGTGCTCGAACAGCGCCATGGACATGCCCATGGTGATGCCGCCGAGCAGCTGCGACCGCACGAGCCGCGGGTTCACGACCTGCCCCACGGAGAACACGCCGAGCAGCCGCGGCACCCGCACCTCACCGGTGTCGGCGTTGACGCGGACTTCGGCGAAGTGCGCGCCGAACGAGTGGATGGCGTACCGCTGCTCGTCCGGGTCGTCGGGAATCGCGCCGTCGGCTTCGTCGCCGTCGGCGGGGTCGTGGCCGAACTTCTCCCGGAACCGCCGGGCCGCTTCGACGACGGTCGTTCCCCAGGAGGTGAGCCCGGAGGAGCCGCCTTCGACGGTGGCGGTGGGCAGCGCGGTGTCGCCGAGCTCCAAGTCCACATCGGACACCGGGCGGTCCAGCGCGTCGGCGGCGATCTGGGTGAGCGCGGTCCGGGTGCCGGTGCCGATGTCGGCGGCGCCGATGCGCACCTCGTAGCGCCCGTCGCGGTACCGGACGGTGGCGGTGGAGCCGGGCATCTTGTAGCCGGGGTAGGTGGCGCTCGCGACGCCGGTGCCGACCAGCCAGTCCCCGTCCCGCGCGGACCGCGGCGCCGGGTCGCGGCCGGCCCAGCCGAACCGTTCGGCGCCTTCGCGCAGGCATTCGGCGAGGTGCCGCGCGGAGTGCGGCAGCCCGGTGGCGGGATCGACGGCGGGTTCGTTGCGGCAGCGCAGGTCGATCGGGTCGATCCCGCAGGCTTCGGCGAGTTCGTCCACTGCGGACTCGGTGGCGAACATGCCGGGTGCTTCGCCGGGTGCGCGCATCCAGAACGGGACGGGCACGTCGAGCGCCGCGAGCCGGTGCGTGGTGCGGCGGTTCGGCGCGGCGTAGACGGTGCGGGTGCCGACGGCGGTCTGCTCGGCGAACTCCTGCACGGTGGAGGTCTGCTCGACGACGTCGTGGGTGACGAGTTCCAGCTTCCCGTCGCGGTCCGCGCCGAGCCGCACGTGCTGGATGGTGGGCGTGCGGTAGCCGACGAGCGCGAACATCTGCTGCCGGGTCAGCGCGAGCTTCACCGGCCGTCCGCCCGCGACCCGGGCGGCGAGCGCGGCGAGCGCGTTGTGCGCGTGCGCGGTGCCCTTGGAGCCGAAGCCGCCGCCGACGTGCGGGGCGAGCACTCGGATCCGCTCCGGGTCGAGCCCGAGCACCGGCGCGAGCCGTGACCGCATCTGGTGCACGCCCTGCGTCGAGTCGTACATCGTGAGCACGCCGCCGCGCCAGGTCGCGATGGTGGCGTGCGGTTCCATCGGGTTGTTGTGCTCCATCGGCGTCGTGTAGGTCACGTCCACCACGACCGCCGGTTCCGCGCCGTCCGGGTCGCCGTCGCGCGTGTCGGCGGCGAACGACGGGTTGACCACCTCCGGCGCGTAGAGCGCGTCGTCGTCGCCGCGCAGCACCACGTGGTGCGGTTCCCGCCGGTAGTCGACGCGCACCAGATCCGCGGCCTGCCGCGCGATCTCGGGGGTTTCGGCGAGCACCGCGCCGATGAGCTGGCCCCGGAACGCGATCTCCGGGGATTGCAGCACCCACAGCTCGGCGTCGGAGTCGGTCGCCAGCCGGGGCGCGTTCTCGTGGGTGAGCACCGTCGCGACGCCGTCGAGGTCTTCGGCGGCGTGCACGTCGATGTCCTCGATCCGGCCGCGCGCGATCGTCGCCTGCACCGGATGCACGTACAGCGGGTCGGGCACGGGGTGCTCGAACGCGTAGCGCGCGGTGCCGTTGATCTTGTCCGGGCCGTCCAGCCGTTCCAGCGGGGCGCCGATCGCCCGTGGCCGCAGCAGGTCCGTCATCGCGCCTCCTCCACCAGGTCCCGCAGCACGGCGACGAGCGTCCCGCGGGTCATCGGCACCTTGTACGCGTTGCCGCTGAGCGGTTCGGCCGCGGCCAGTTCGGCGTCCGCGGCCGCGCGGAACGCCTGCTCGCCGACGGGCGCACCGCGCAGGGCCCCTTCGGCGCGGGTGGCCCGCCACGGCTTGTGCGCGACCCCGCCGAGCGCGATCCGCGCGTTGCGCACCCGGCCGTCCGCGACGTCCAGGTCGACGGCGACCGAGACGAGCGCGAACGCGTACGACGCCCGCTCCCGCACCTTCCGGTAGACCGAGTGCGGCGCGCTGCCCGGCAGGTCGACCGCGGTGATCAACTCGCCGTGGCGCAGCACCGAGTCCCGCTGCGGTTCGTCACCCGGCAGCCGGTGGAACTCGACGACCGGCACCGCGCGTTCCCCCTCCGGGCCCTGCACCCGAACCCGCGCGTCCAGCGCCGCCATCGCCACCGCCATGTCGGAGGGGTGCGTGGCCACGCACTCCGGGGAGGCGCCGAAGATCGCCGCGTCGCGGTGGTGCCCGCCGATCGCCGAGCACCCCGCCCCCGGATCGCGCTTGTTGCACGGGGTAGTCACGTCCTGGAAGTACGGGCACCGGGTGCGCTGCAGCAGGTTCCCACCGGTGGTGGCGGCGTTGCGCAGCTGCCCCGAGGCGCCCGCCAGCAGCGCCTGCGCCAACGCCGGGAACCGGGTGCGCACCAGCGGGTGGGCCGCGAGGTCGCTGTTGCGCACCCCCGCCCCCACCCGCATCCCGCCGTCCGGGAGCTCCCGCACCTCGTCCAGCGGCAGCCGCGACACGTCCACCAGCAGCTCCGGCGCACTCACCCCCAATTTCAGGTGGTCGACGAGATTCGTGCCGCCCGCGAGGAACACCGCCCCCGGGTTCCGCGCCACGGTCGCCACCGCGCCCGCCGCGTCGTCCGGGCGCACGTAGTCGAACGGGTTCATCGCGATCCCTCCCGCCGGGCCGCGTCGCGGATCGCGGCGACGATGTTCACGTAGGCGCCGCAGCGGCACAGGTTGCCGCTCATCCGCTCGCGGATCTCCGCGTCGTCGAGCTCCTCGAACCCGGCGGCGACGTCCGCGGTCACGTGGCTCGGCCTGCCGTCGGCGGCCTCGGCGAGCATCCCCACCGCCGAGCACACCTGGCCCGGGGTGCAGTACCCGCACTGGAACGCGTCGTGCTCCAGGAACGCCTGAGCGACCGGGTGCACCTCCCGCTCGGCCGGCGGTCGTCCCGGGGCCGCCACGAGACCGGTGGCACCCGCGCCGCCGGGTCCGGGAACGACCTCCCACGTCGGTTCACCGTCCACGTCCCGCGCGTCCCGACCGCCGGAGGGCCCCGCCGCGGCACCAGCGGACCCGCCCGGGCCGGTTCCCGCCTCGGCAACCTCCGCAGTACCGCTTCCCGCGAGCCGCCCCGTGCCAGCTTCCGCCGCAGGTTCGCCGGTTCCCGGCCCGGCAGTGGCAGGGCCATCGCCACCCGGCGCGCCCCCGCCGGCACCCGGTCCGGATTCGGCGGCACCCCTCCCAGCCCCGGCGGGTTCACCGGCTCCAGGCCCACCAGCGGCAGGTCCGACGGCTCCCAGCCCGGCAGCGGTGATGATCTCCGCACCATCGGCGGCCACCGCCAGCAACAGGCAGGTCAGCACCCGCCGCCCGTCCACCAGCGCCGTGCACGCCCCGCACTGCCCGTGGTCGCAGCCCTTCTTCACCGAGACCACCCCCAAGTGCTCGCGCAACCCGTCCAGCACGGTCACCCGAGGCTCCACCTCGAGCCCGCACCGCACACCGTCCACCGACCAAGCGATCTCCATCGACGTCCCCTCCCCGAAAGAGCTCCCCCGCCAGGGTGAGGGGCGTGGGGGGCGAACGCGCGCCGCAGAGCGCGCGGCGAACGCGCGTTCGCCGCGGTGCGGCCGTCCGGGAAGCGTGCCGTACGGTCGTCGGCATGGCTGTCGATCGGCCGGCGGTGGCGTCCAGTGCGGGCGTGCGCAAGAGCATGAGCGCCAACAAGGGGCGGGACACGAAACCGGAGCTCGCGTTGCGCAGAGCGGTGCACGCGCTGGGGTTGCGCTACCGGGTCTCCACCCGCCCGCTCGCCGAGCTGCGGCGGACCGCTGATCTGACGTTCACCCGCGCCAAGGTCGCCGTGTTCCTGGACGGCTGCTTCTGGCACGGCTGCCCCGAGCACCACACCAAATCCGCGACGAACGCGGCGTTCTGGGCGGAGAAGGTGCGGCGCAACCGGGAACGCGACCGGGAGACGGACCGCTTGTTGGCGGAGGCGGGATGGTCCGTCATCCGCATCTGGGAGCACGAGGCCCCGGACGACGGGGCGGCCCGGGTCGAACGAGCCGTCCGCGGCCGCCGCGCGGAGGTGGCCGGCCCGCGGGCGTCGCGTTCCCCGGAGTGACACCCTTCCTGGGTGCACTCGGCGCCCGGGACTCTTCGGGACCCTCGGTACGAGCTTCCCGCGGGAGGTCTTCGGGGGCCTCGGGGATGCGGGCGAGGGCATCGAGCGCGGCGG
>NZ_JAIUJZ010000306.1:0-4842 GCF_020176775.1 Saccharopolyspora sp. 6M | reverse complement strand
ACCCTGCCCTGATCCCGGCCGAGGGGCGGGGCCCCGCCCCCCCCGGGGGGGGCCCCCCGGGGGGGCCCCCCCCGGGGGGGCCCCCCCCCCCCCCCCCCCCCCCCCCCCCCCCCCCCCCCCCCCCCGGCCGTCCCCGCCGCGCCCGGCACCAGCACGCGCAGCAGCCGCCGGGCCGAGCGCTCCCAGGTGAACCGAGCGGCCTGCTCGCAGCCGCCGCGCACCAGTTCGGCGCGCTGCTCGGGATCGTCCACCTCGCGCACCGCCGCGACGAAGGCCGCGACGTCCCCGACCGGGAAGAACCGGGCGTGACCACCCGTCACCTCGCGGAAGATCTCCAGATCGCTGCACACGACAGGAGTTCCGGCATGCATCGCCTCGATGATCGGCAACCCGAAGCCCTCGTCCCGCGAGGCCGTCACCAGCGCCGCCGCCCCGCGCAGCAGCGTCCGGTAGGCGTCCTCGTCGATGCCGTTCCAGAACACCACGTCCGAACCGGACGGCACCTGGGCGCGCAGCTCCGCCTCCCGGGCGGGGGCGATGCGGCTCAGCAGGTGCAGGCGGTACCCGGGCAGCGATCCCATCCCCGCGATCAGCGTCTCGACGTCCTTGTAGGGCATGAACGAACCCATGTAGACCAGTTCGCGGACCTGCCCGGCGGGGGCCTGCTCGGCGTCGACGGGCTCCGGCAGGCCGGACGGCGCGTTCGGCACCACCGTCACCGGCCGCCGGGTCAGGCGGTGGCGCCGGATGAGCCGCGCGGGCGTCTCGCTGACCGTGACGACCGCGTCCGCCCGGTTCAGCAGCAGCCGCTGCGGCCAGTAGGCGCGGTGGTACAGCCGCCAGATCACCCGCACCGGCAGCGGCAGGAAACCGGGCGGTTCCGGGTGCCGGTAGTAGATGAGGTCGTGCAGCGTGAGCACCAGGCGGTAGCGTCGGCCGAACCCGCCGATCACCTGCATCGGGCTGAACACCACGTCCGCGCCCAGCGCGTGCAGCCTGCTCGCCAGGGACAGCTCCCGCACCGAGAACGGGCTGTTGATCTTGATGTGCGGCACTTCCGCCGGCAGCAGCGCGAGCTGGCGCCGGTCGTTGATCAGCATCGTCACCGGGTGCAGGGCGTGCAGCGCGCGGATCAGCTCCGCACCGAACCGGCTGATGCCGTCGTGCGCGTCGGTGCGCGTCCAGCGGGCGTCCACGAACACCCGCGCGGGCCGCCCACCGCCAGCGGGGAGCTCCCCGTCCCCGTCCGCCGGATCGCGGGACTCGTCGGGGCCCGGCGTACCGGCGGTCCCGGCGCGTCCGGTGGGTTCGGTGGTTCCGGCCGGTTCGGTGGTTCCCGTCGGCTCGTGCGGCTCGATCGGATCGGTCGGCCGGGCGCTCAAGACTCCCCCAAGAAGCGGTCGATCGCGTGCGCGGCGGCGGCCGGCGTCTCGTAGTGCACGAGGTGCCCGACGCCGGGGATCACCACCAGCTCGGCATCCGGCAGGCCCGCGAGGAGCTCGCGCTGCCCGGCCAGCGGTGCGATGTCGTCGGACTCCCCCGCGATCAGCAGCGTCGGCAGCGTCAGCGACGCGCTGTGGTCGGCCACCGTGCCGGTCACCGAGGCCTCGTAGGTCTCGGTGAGCAGCGCCGGGCTGTGGAAGCGGGAGAAGTGGCGCTGGTGGCTGTCGTGTACGAACCGGCGCACCTCCGGGTCGCGGGTCCGCAACATCGCCAGCCCGGTGCCCCACACCACCAGCCGGTTGGCCAGCAGCGCCCGCCCCAGCCGCGACGGCAACGCGGTGCCCAGGGCGTAGTACAGCGAAGTCAGCCAGGACAGCACCACCCGCGGCCCACGCAACGCGGGCGTCGAGATCGGGTTGACCAGCACCAGCCGCTCCACCAACTCCGGACCACGGGAGACGACGTGCGCAGCCACCATCGAACCGAAGGAATGCCCGAGCAGCACCACCGGCCGGTCCCGCCCACCGAGGTGCTCGATGAGCTCGATGATCGCGTCGGCGTAGCCGGGCACGTCGTGCGCGCGCCCGGTCATCGGCCCGGAGTCGCCGAACCCCGGCAGGTCCGGGACGACGACGGTGCGACCACCGCCCAGCCGCGCCACGATCGGCTCCAGCCCGTGGTGGGTGCCGCGCAGTCCGTGCACCATCACGATCAGCCGGTCCGCTTCCTCGTCCGCCGAGGTCTCCGGCGGCTCCGAGGTCTCCGGCGCCTCGTCCGGAGCGCTCGACCGGTAGGTCCAGAAGTGCAGGTCCGAACCCTGGATCCGCGCCACCTGCGATTCCGGCCGCAGCTCCTGCTCGTGCGCCGCGGTGCCCAGTGCCGGTGTTCTGCTGCTCATGGCGGCTCCTCAGCTGGCCAGCTCGGCGGGCAGCTCGACGGGTGTCACCCCGTCGTCGTGCGCGAGCGCGTGCCGGTAGATCGATTCGAAGCGGGCCAGCACCGCGTCGATGTCGTGCTTGCTGCTGACCAGCCGCTCCCCGGCGGCGCCCATCCGGTCGATGGTGGCGCGGTCCGCGAGCACGTCGTCGATGGCGTGCGCCAGGGCGTGCACGTCCCGCGGCCGGTAAAGCCAGCCGTTCTCCCCCGCCTCGACCAGGTGCGGCAGCGCCATCGCGTCCGCCAGCACCACCGGGGTGATCGCGGACATCGCCTCCATCGTGGCGAGGCTCTGCAGCTCGGCGATGCTCGGCATGCAGAACAGGTCCGCCCTGGCGTAGGCGTCGAGCAGCTCCTCCTCGTCGACCAGGCCCGCGAAGTGCACCCGGTCCGAGATGCCGAGCTCCGCCGCCAGCTCGCCCAGCGGTTCGCGGCAGCTGCCGTCGCCGACGATCTCCAGGCGGGTCGGGTGCTCGGTCTTGAGCAGCGCCATCGCCCGCAGCAGGTCGTCGATGTGCTTCTCCTCGTCGAGCCTGCCGACGAACAGGACGGTGCGGGTCGCGGAGTCCGGGTCCTGCTTGCGCAGCTCCTGCGCCCGGCGCCGGTACCGCCCGACGTCGATGCCGCAGGACACCGGCACCGCCGGCCGGGAGAACCCGTTGTCCTGGAGCAGCTGCACCGCGCGCGGCGTGGGCGCGGTCACCAGCTGCGCCTTGCCGTAGTGCTTGATCAGGTTGTGCCAGAGCAACCGCGCGCCCGCCTTCTGCAGGGCCTTCGGGATGCGCACGTAGCCGAAGATGTTCTCCGGCATGAAGTGGTTGGTGGCGATGAGCCCGATGCCCTGACGGCGCGCGGCGTTGATCAGGCCGCGGCCGATGAAGAAGTGCGACTGGACGTGCACGATGTCCGGCTGGATCTCGCGCAGCAATCGGTCGGCGACCGACGAGGCCTGCCACGGCGGGCACGCCCGGAACGTCGGGTGCGCCGGGGTCCGGTAGGACGCGACGCGGTGCACCGTCACGCCGTCCTCGACGCCGGTGCTCTCGTTGCGGTCCACCGAGTGGCAGATCACGTGCACGTCGTGGCCACGGCGGGCCAGCCCGGTCGCGAGCCGGTGGCCGAAGTTCGCCGCACCGTTCACCTCGGGCGGGTACATCACCGCGCCGATCACGATGCGCAGCCGATCTCCGCCGAACGGTTGCGAAGTCAAGTTGAACTCCCGTCAGAACGTATCCGCCGAACGTCGGCGTCGCCGTCGCCGGTCACGGTTGCTTGCACTCGCCGATCTTGGGTGTCCGGATGGTGCCGCGCGAGCGCGAACACGCCTGCGCAGGCGATCACGGCGCACAGCAGCTCGCCGATCGCGGTCGCACCGTCCACGGCATCGGCCTCACCCAGCAGCCCGATGCCCAGGCCCACCGCCACGAGCGGGTCGATCACGGTCAGGCAGGCCACGACCAGGTCCGGGGGGCCGCTCGCGTAGCCGTGCTGCAGCAACCAGCCGCCCACCGCCATCGCCACCACGATCACGACCAGCGGCAGCGGGTTGATGCTCAGCAGCGGCGCGCTGCCGAACTGCTGGACCAGCGCCCGCACCAGCAGCGAGACCAGCCCGTAGGCGACGGCGCAGCCCGCCGCGTAGGCCATGCAGCGGACCTTCGACCTGGTGACCAGGCCGACCACGCCCAGCGCCAGCACCGTGCCCGCCACCAGCTGAGTGGCGAGCAGCTGGTCGTCCGGCATCACCGGGGTGGAGGTAGCGCTGCCCGCCGCGAGGAACACGAACGCCGCGACACCACCGGTCGCGGCCAGCACCGAGAGCACCACGTGCACGTTGAGGTCGCGGGTGCGGATGCCCTGCTGGCGGGCGTTGAGCAGCACGGTGATCGGCAGCGCCAGCACGCCGACCGGCTGCACGACGCTCAGCGGCGCCAGCCCCAGCGCGCAGGCGTGCAGCAGCGCCCCGCTGCCCAGCGCCAGCAGCCCCAGCAGCCATCGCTGGTTGCGCAGCAGCCGCACCTGGCTGCGCACCTTCAAGCCGTCGTCGCCGATCGCGTCCTGCACCGCGCCGTGCTGCAACCGGGCGCCGACGGCGTAACCGCAGGCGCCCAGCGCGGCCAGCGCCACCGCGAGTGTGGTCACCGCGCACCCCGCTCCACGAAGCTCACCTGCCGGTCACCGGGCGCCGCGGACCTCGCCGGGCCCCGCCCGGCGCGGTCTGCGCGGTGCGCGACCGGGCGCGCACCACCGGTGACGACGCCCGCGAACGGACGTCCACCGGCTCCACCCCTGGTCGCTGCTGCCGCCGGCAGCCCGTGCTGTTCGTCCACACCGCTCAATCTCGCGCATCGCGGGTTCGCCCCACATCGGGGCACACCCTCAATTTCCCTGATCCGGCTCGTCCGCCGCACCGGGCCGCTCCCGCGGCCCCGCGATCCCGGGCCCGCCACCCCATGATGGCCC
>NZ_JAIUJZ010000305.1:0-5028 GCF_020176775.1 Saccharopolyspora sp. 6M | reverse complement strand
CGGGGCCCCGCTCCCCCGGCGGGGCGTCCGCGGGTTGGTGGTCCGGTGTGCCCCCCCCCCGCGGGGCGGGGGCGGGGGGGGCCCCCCGGGGGGCCCCCGGGGGGGGCGGGGTGCTCATGCCCCGCGCTGGTCGCCTTCGCTGGACGCGGGCGCCTGCTGGGGTTCGTCGTCGGCGCACGGGTCCTCGTGCCATTCGCCGAAGGGGTCGGGCAGTTCGCGCCACGCGGTCTCGCCGAGCGCGAGTTCCTCGTCGGTGAGCAGGGCTTCGTGCAGGGCGCCGCGGATGGCGCCGGGGTCGGCTTCGTGCGCGATGACGACGAGTTCCTGCATCCGGTCGCCGTAGTAGTCGTCCCAGTTCAGCGAGGCCTTCACCTGGCGTTCCGGGTCGACCTGCGCCCACTGCTCGGGGGTCTGGGTGACGAGCCACGGCCCGGCGTGCCCGACGCGCAGCCCGCCGCCGGCGGATTCGAGCCAGAGCGCGGTGTCGGGCTGGCTCGCGACCCAGGCGCGGCCGCGGGTCCGCACGACGCCGTCGAGCAGCACGTCGAGCGCGTCGTGCAGCCGTTCCGGGTGGAACGGGCGGCGCTGCTCGAACAGCACGACGGACACGCCCGATTCCTCGTCGAGCGGCGGCTGCCCGCGCAGCAGCGGGCCGTGCGCGCCGTCGACTTCGCCGCGCCGGGCTCCGGCGGGGATGCCGGCGAGCAGCGCGGGCACGTCGAGCCCGGTGAGCGCGGTGCGCGGGGCGGCGGGGGTCAGCCGGTCGAGGACGGCTTCGGTGCGCACGGTCTGCCAGCGGTCGGCGTCCCCGGCGAGGACGACGGCGTCGGCGAACTCGACCTGCCCGACGCCGACCTGGGCGACGGTGCGCTCGTCGTCGGGGCTGCCCGCGAGGCCGCGCTCGTAGAGGGGTTCGTCGCCGCTGACGTCGCCGAGCCAGCTGGGCAGGTCGACGGCGGTGAGGACGGCTTCGACCTCGACGTCCTCGGCGACCGGGGCGGTGTCGACGACGACGTGCTCGATGGCCCAGCAGATCGCCTCGGGTTCGAGGGAGGAGTCGAGGCGCACGACGATGCGCCGCACGTCGGGGGCGGCGGCGAGCCTGCGCAGCAGCGGCAGGAAGTCCTCGCGCAGCGTGCAGGACACGCAGCCGTGGGCGAGTTCGAGCACGGTGAGCTGTTCGGAGTCGCCGTGGCGCAGGTACCTGCGGACCACGCCGGAGGTGACTTCGCGCAGGTCGTGGTGCACGACGGCGGTGCCGTGCGGGTCGGTCGCGCGGACGGCTCCGGCGGTCTCGGCGACGTGCTCGCCGTCGAGCCCGGCGACCACGACCAGCGGCACCCGGGCGGCCTCGGACGGTTCGGTTTCGGTGCCCACTCGCAGCCCCAATCAGGAACGGTTTTCATCTGCCGAACCGACACGGTACCCTTATTGAAAACGACTGTCGTTATCAGGAGGCCCCTCGTGTCCATTCGCTGCCAAGTGACCGGGCGAGAACCCGGCTACGGCAAGCAGGTGTCGCACTCGCACGTGCGCACCAGCCGCCGCTGGCTGCCCAACGTGCAGCAGCGCCGCTACTGGCTGCCCTCGGAGAACCGCTGGATCCGCCTGCGGGTGTCCACGAAGGGCATCAAGACCATCGACAAGCGCGGCATCGAAGCCGTCGTCGCCGACATCCGATCTCGCGGGGAGCGCATCTGATGGCCAGCAACGACGTCCGTCCCGTGATCAAGATGCGGTCCACCGCGGGCACCGGCTTCACCTACGTGACCAGGAAGAACCGCCGCAACAACCCCGACCGGCTGCGGCTGCGCAAGTACGACCCGGTGATCAAGAAGCACGTCGAGTTCCGCGAAGAGCGCTGAGGAGAAGACCCGGTGGCCAAGAAGTCCAAGATCGCCCGCAACGAGCAGCGGAAGGTGCTCGTCGCCCGGCACGCCGAACGCCGCGCCGAGCTCAAGCGGATCATCTCCGCCCCCGGCAGCTCCCCCGAGGAGCGCGCCGACGCCGTCGCCGAACTGTCCCGGCAGCCCCGCGACGCCAGCGCCACCCGCGTGCGCAACCGCGACACCGTCGACGGCAGGCCGCGCGGCTACTTCCGCAAGTTCGGGCTCTCCCGCGTGCGCCTGCGCCAGCTCGCGCACAACGGCGAACTGCCCGGCGTGACCAAGTCGAGTTGGTGAGCACCGTGCCCAGCGAACGCAAACCGCCCCGCCGCAAGCAGAACCTGCTGCGCAAGGAACGCGTCGTCACCGTGGACTGGAAGGACGTCGCGCTGCTGCGCAAGTTCCTCTCCGACCGCGGCAAGATCCGCTCCCGCCGGGTGACCGGGCTGACCATGCAGGAGCAGCGGGAGGTCGCCACGGCGATCAAGAACGCCCGGGAGATGGCCTTGCTCCCCTACCCCTCCCCAGCCAAGCGCTGAACTTTTTTCTTGGTTTTCGGCTCGTCTTGCTCGGGGGTCGGGTGGCGGAACCTCAGCGTGATTCTCGCTGCGGGATCTTTTTCCCGAGTGGCTCCGCCACGAGGGAAAAAGCTGTCCTCGCGAGAATCCCGCTGAGAACCCGCGGGTGGTCCGGTTGCTTTGGTGGTCGGCGGCTCAGCGGCTTCGCCGCTGACAGGCAACCACCGATGGAATCCGGCGGGTGCTGGGTCTCGGTCCGCGGGTTGGAGTGCTGGTCGGCGGTTGCGCCGCTCGGCTGGTCTCGCGGGCGGTGTGCGCTTCGCCATCACGTTCGGGTGGTCTAGCACGGCAGGATTGCGGCAATGACCGCTCGATCCACCGAACCGATGCCCGCCGCCGACCTCTACGACGTGCTGCGACGCCGCCGCGACGTCCGCAACGAGTTCACCGGCGGCGAGATCCCGGACGAGGTGCTGCGCCGCGTGCTGACCGCCGCGCACAGCGCCCCCAGCGTGGGCCTGAGCCAGCCGTGGGACTTCGTGCTGGTCCGCGACGAGGCCACCCGCCGTGCGTTCCGCGAGCACGTGCGCGCCGAACGGGACGTCTTCGCCGCCGAGCTCAGCGGGGAGCGGGCCGAGACCTTCGCCAAGATCAAGGTGGAGGGCATCGTCGAGTCCGGCCTCGGCATCGCCGTCACCTACGACCCCGACCGCGGCTCCCCCGCGGTGCTGGGCAGGCACGCCATCGCCGACGCCGGCCTGTACTCGGTGTGCCTGGCCATCCAGAACCTGTGGCTGTCCGCGACCGCCGAAGGCCTCGGCGTCGGCTGGGTCAGCTTCTACCGGGAGGAGTTCCTGCGCGGGCTGCTGGACATCCCCGCAGGCGTCCGGCCCGTCGCCTGGCTCTGCATCGGACCGGTGCACGCCCTCGCCGAAACCCCTGACCTGGAACGACACGGCTGGCGGCGGCGCTCGCCGCTGGAGGACGTCGTCCACCACGACAAGTACCGGGGCGGCCGATCCCGGTAGCCTGAAGCTGAACACGCGGGGAACGGGGCACGAGGACGATCTCGGAGACGCCGTGCGACAGGACGATTCGCTGATGTCGGGGCACATCCCCGCGCAAGATCGTCGCGTGCGGGCCCTGCTCGATTCCGGTCACTTCCACGACGCGGACGTCGCGTTCGACGAACTCGTCTCGACCGGGACGAACCTGGTCGGCGAGCAGTGGAACCGGGCGACGGTGCTGGTGCACCGCGCGTGGCTGTCCTGGCGGCTCAACCGCATCCCGCAAGCCCTGGAACTGGCGGCGGAGGGCTGGACGGACCTGGACGCCGACCAGCCGAGCGGCGCGTCCGCGGCGCAGACCATCAGCATCCTCGGCAACCTGCTGGAGACCATCGGGCACCGGGAGTCCGCGCTGGAGCTGATGTCGCTGAGCGTGCAGGTGGCGCGCAAGGCGGGCGACCCGGAGACGCTGGCGCACTGCCTGGTCCGCCAGGCCAGCGCGTTGATCTTCCGGTCGGTGGCGCGGGAGGTCTCCGCCGCGGAACGGCTGTTCGGCACGGCCCGCGACCTGTTCGACGAGGCGCTGCTGCTCGTCGGCGAGGGCCAGCTGCGCCGGCTGTCGCTGGCCGGTGGCGCGCGGGCCCGCGCCGGCCTCGGACGGCTGCCGGAGGCGGAACGGCTCGCCCAGCGCGCGCTGGAGCTCAGCAAGGAGGCCGAGGACGGGTTCTGCACGGCCGTGGCGAACTGGGTGCTGGCGGTGGTGCGGCGCGACCAGGGAGACCTGCACTCGGCGCGCACCTTCGCCAGCCGCGCGCTGGACAGCGCCGAGAGCATCGGCGACACGATGCAGATGATGCGGTACTCGCTGGACCTGGCCTCGGTGTGCGTGCAGCTCGGCGACGCCGTGGGCGAGGCGGCCGCGTTGCGCCGCACGGTGCGGGCCGGGAGCGCGGCCGTGGAGACGCTGCAGGAAGGCCTCGGCCAGGCGCTGGAGCAGCGGCGGGTCGCCGTCCAGGCGCAGCGGCTGGCGACGGCGGCGCAGGAAGCGGCCGTGCGCGACCCGCTGACCGGCCTGGTGAACCGCCTCGGCCTGCAGCGCCAAGCACCCGAACTGCTGGCGGAGACCGCGGCGCAGGGCCGGATCCCGTGGCTGGTGCTGCTCGACGTGGACTGGTTCAAGGACGTCAACGACTACGCGGGGCACGCCGCCGGGGACGCGACCCTGCAGGAGGTCGCGCACCTGCTGCGTCGCGAGTGCCGCGCCGACGACCTGATCTGCCGGTGGGCCGGGGACGAGTTCGTGGTGCTGCTGGTCGACGACGCCGAGGACTCCCGGCACGCGGGCCCGGTCGTCGCGGAACGCATCCGGTCGGCCGTCGACCGGCACGATTGGCGCCTGGTGCTCGGCTGCACGCGCCGCGTCCCCACCGTCAGCATCGGCGTCGCCGGCGGACCCGCGAAGCTGGACCACCTGTTCGCGGCGGCCGACATCGCGCTGTACCGGGCGAAGCGGGCCGGGCGGAACCGGGTGGAGACCGATCACGGCGACCCGGAGCAGGACCGGCCGGAGATCCGAGGCGGCTAGGATCGGCGCCCATGTCCGCCCCGCCCCCGCAC
>NZ_JAIUJZ010000304.1:0-5030 GCF_020176775.1 Saccharopolyspora sp. 6M | reverse complement strand
TTGCTCTGGTGGTCGGCGGCTCAGCGGCTTCGCCGCTGACAGGAAACCGGCCCGCGCCGCTGCGTGCGGTGACAAGTGCTTGTTTGCCGTCGGGTTCTTTCGCTCGTCGGTGGCGGGGGCTAGGTTTCGCCGCCTGCTCGCTGCCGGGGTTACGGGCGGTAGGGGCGGGACAGGGCGGTTTCGATCGTTGTGGCTGCGGTGCGGAGGCGGTGCACCGAGTCCTGGATCCGGCCGACGAGCCGCGAGGTGGGGCCGGAGATGTTGACGGCCGCGACCAGCGTTCCCGAGTGGTCCCGCACCGGAACGCCCACCGAGGTGAGGCCGATCTCGACCTCCTCACCGGCCACCGCGTACCCGTTCTCGCGTTCGGCCCGCAGCCGCTCCAGGAGTTCCGGGAGGTCGCGGGGCGCGGCGGTACCGGAGATCGGTGTCCGCAGGTCCTGCTCGGTGAGCGCGTCGACGAGGTCGTCGTCGGAGTCGAACAGCAGCGCCCGCCCGGAAGCGGTGCAGTGCATCGGGGAGCTCCGCCCCACCCAGCCACCGGCGCGCAGCGACTGGTTCGACTCCTCGCGCAGCACGGTGAACGACCGGTTGCCGCGCTGCACGGACAGCAGCGCCACCTCGCCGGTGCGCGCGACGATGCCGCGCAGCGCGGGCCGGGCGGCGCGCAGCAGCGCGGCGTCCCCGGCGCTGGAGGCGAGCACCAGCAGCGTCCAGCCCAGCCGGTAGCGCTTCGTCTGCGGATCCTGTTCGACGAGCCCGCCGCGCTCCAGCGATTTCAGCATCCGGGAGACCTGGCTGCGTTCCCGTCCGACGGCGCGCGCGAGGTCGCTGACGCCGTGGTCGTTCCCGGCCCCGCCGGCGCCGAAGGCGAGCAGCAGGGCGGCGACGCGTTCCGCTCCGGTGTCCATCCCCGGAGTCTGCCACCTGTTGTCGCAGCGACAACACGTCTATCGCGATTCTCGACGAACTCCCAGCACAGCTGCTCGCAGGCGTTGTCGGGACAACAACGCCGATGGACCGTTCGGGTGGCCGGGCTTAGCGTGACCGCGCTGCGAGCGACCAGTTCGCCCTCGACGAGGAGAGTGAGACGGCCGATGACCGCCGACGCGGGAACCACCACCACCGGGGACCGGCTCTACGGGACCCAGACCGAGCTGGGAGTGCGCAACTTCCCGCCGCTCGGCCGCACCTTCGGCGACCTGGCGCCGTTCGTGCGCCACTACGCGCGGGTCAAGCTCGCCGCCGCCCGCGCCAACCTCGCCGCGGGCGTGCTCGACGAGGCCCGGTGCGCGGCCATCGGCACCGCCTGCCAGGAGATCATCGCGGGGGAGCACGCCGACCAGTTCCCGACCCCGCTGGTGCACGGCGGCGGCGGGACCACCGCGAACATGAACGCCAACGAGGTGATCGCGGCCAGGGCGAGCGCGATCGCCGGGCTGCCGGTGCACCCCAACGACCACGTCAACGCCTCGCAGTCCACCAACGACACCTATCCGACGGCGATGGCGCTGACCATCCTGGAACTGGTCGCGGAACCCGTCGCGGCGCTGCGCGAACTCGCCGCCGCGTTCCGGCGCAAGGCCACCGAGTTCGACGAGACCCCGCACCTCGGCCGCACCTGCCTGCAGGACGCGGTGCGCCTCACCGCCGGGGACACCCACCGCGCCCACGCGGCCGCCGTCGACCGCGTCGCGACCGGGCTGGAGAACTCCGCCGCAGGCCTGCACGCCGTGCCGATCGGGGCCACCGCGGTCGGCACCGGGATCGGCGCGCCCGACGGGTTCGGCGAGCGGTGCGCGGCGGAACTCGCCGAGCTCACCGGACGCCCGATCACCGCCGCCGCGGACCGCTTCGACGCGCTCGCGCACTTCGACCCGTACGCCGAGATCGCCGCGGCCGGGACCCGCGCGGCCCTCACCACCGCGAAGATCGCCGCCGACATCCGGCTGCTGTCCTCCGGCCCGCGCGGCGGGTTCGGCGACCTCACCATCCCGGCCGTGCAGGCCGGATCGTCGATCATGCCCGCCAAGGTCAACCCGGTGGTCCCCGAATACGTGATGCAGCTCAGCTACCGGGTGCGCGGCCACGGGCACGCGGTCGAATGCGCCGTCGCCGCCGGGGAACTGGAGCTCAACGTGATGGAGCCGGTGGTGCTCGACGCGCTCACCGGCACCTTCGACGACCTCACCGCCGCCGCCACCACCTTCGCCCGCCGCTGCGTCGACGGCCTGGCCTGGGACGGCCCGCACCGGGAGCGGAACCTGACCGGCGCGCTGGACCGCTGGGTGGAGCTGTCCGCCGCCGAAGGCTACGAGACCGCCACCGGTCGGCTCCGCGACGGCGGAGGTGACGCATGAGCACCACGACCTGCGCCTACGAAGACGCGCCGCTGACCCGCTTCCACCTCCGGGTGGCCGTGTCCGGCACCGGCGGGCAGTTCAGCGACGGGTTCATCCTCGGCATCATCGGGATCGTCATCGCCGCCGCCGGGGAATCGCTCGGCCTCACCGCGCTGTGGAAGGGGCTGCTGGGCGCGGCGACGTTGGTCGGCCTGTTCGCCGGCGCCGTCCTCGTCGGCCCGATCGCCGACCGCATCGGGCGGCGCGGGATCTTCGCCTGGAACATGCCGGTGTTCGCGGTGCTGTCGCTGGCGCAGTTCTTCGTGCAGACGCCCGGCCAGCTGCTGGTGCTGCGGTTGCTGCTGGGGATCGTGCTCGGCGCCGACTACGTGGTCAGCAAATCGCTGGTGACCGAGCACGCGCCGGTGCGGTACCGCGGCAGGCTGATGAGCCTGCTCGCCGTCGCCTGGGCCGCCGGATACGTGTTCGCCTACCTGGCCGGGTTCCTGCTCACCGGGCTCGGCCCGGACGCCTGGCGTTACATGCTGGTGGTCAGCGCGGTGCCCGCGCTGCTCGTCGCCGGGTTCCGGTTCGGGATCCCCGAGTCACCGCTGTGGCTGGTCCGGCACGGGCGGGAAGCCGCGGCCGCGGCCGCCGTGCGCCGCCACCTCGGCCCGGACGTGCTGCCGCCGACCGTCCCGCCGAGCACCGGCCGCCGCGGCCTGCGCGCCCTGTTCGGCCCGGTCCACCGGCGGCGCACCACCGTCGGCGCCGTGTTCTACGTGTGCCAGGTCGTGCCGTTCTTCGCCCTCGGCACCTTCTCGCCGCAGGTGATGGCCGCGTTCGGCGTCACCGGCGAACTCGGCGCGGGCGCGCTTTACAACGGGTTCCTGCTCGCCGGAGCCGTCGTCGGGCTCGCCCTCATCGACCGGATCTCGCGGCGGCTGTTCCTGATCGGGTCGTTCGTGCTCGGCGGCGTGCTGCTGGCCGGGTTGACGCTGTTCTCCGGCGGTCCGGCCACCTCGGTGGTGCTGTTCACCGCGTTCGCGTTCGTGCTGGCCGCCGCGGTGAACCTGGAGTTCGTGTACCCGCCGGAGCTGTTCCCGACCGACCTGCGCGCGTCCGGGGTGGGGCTCGCCGTCGCGGCCAGCCGGATCGGCTCCGCGGCGAGCACGTTCCTGCTGCCGCTGGTCGCCGACGCCTACGGCATGAACGTCGCGCTCGGCGGCTGCGTCGTGGTCCTGTTCCTCGGTGCCGCGATCTGCTGGCTGTGGGCTCCGGAGACCAGCACCGAGGTCCTCGACTGATGCCGGATCAGCTCGCCAGGACGTCGCGGACCGCCCGGGCCGCGACGTCCGGCCGGGACCAGACGAGACCGGAGTGGCCGACGTCGTCCAGGCGGCGGAGCTCGGCACGGGGGAGCGCGGCGACGAAGTCGGCGTAGAGCTCGTGCTTGGCGCGGGCGGCCGCGGCGGCACCGGCGCGGGCCTCCGGCGGGGAGAGCTCCGCGGCGAACGCGTCGGACCCCATCGCCGAGACGAGCACCAGCGGCAGGTCCGGGTCGGGACTCGCGTCGCGGACCTCCTGGAACAGCTCCGGCAGGTTCATCGATTCGCGCAGCGACCGCAGGTGCGCGGCTGGGCCGAACCCCCGTGCCAGCAGCGGTTCCCGGATCTCCGCGGGCCAGTCGGCGAGCGCCCGGCCGACCGCGGCCCGGTACGCGTTCCGCATCGCCGACAACCCGTCGGCGGGCAGCTCGACGTCGGTGGTCCACGCCAGGAGCCGTTGCGCGGCCTCGGCGGGCAGGTGCTGCACGATCTCCTCGTGCGTCGGGTCGAGCAGCACCAGCCCGGCCACCTCGTCCGGGAACCGCTTCGCGTACAACCGCGCGTAGAGCCCGCCCAGCGAATGCCCCACCAGCACGCGCGGCCCCGGCACGTCCGCCACCCGCAGCAGCGCGCGCAGGTCGTCGGTGACGCGGGTGCCGCTGCGCGGCAGCTCCACCGGATCGCTCCAGCCGAGGCCGAGGCGATCCACCAGCACGCTCGTGGTGAACTCGGCGACCCGCTCGTGCAGGCGCAGGCCGTGCAGCCCGGACATCCCGCCACCGGCCAGGAACACCGCGGGCGGGCCGCCGCGACCGGAGCGGTGCAGCAGCATCTGGCCGGCGGGAACCGGGTAGCGCGCTCCCAGCGGAGCGGGTGCGTCGTCCACGTCCGAACCTCCCGTAGTCCGCCGCCGATGCTCCCAGGCGACGCCGCGCATCCCGCGCCCGGGGTGATCGCGGACACACCTCGGGCAAGGAGGCTTTCCGTGCCGCTGCGGCATGGTTGGACACTGCTCCCGGACGAGGCGCGCTGGTCGGTTCGCCGATTCGCGACGGCCCGGGCCACCCGGGACCGCACGGCAGACGACCTCCTCTTCTCGTCGAGGGGGCAAGCCATCCAGAGGGAGAGACATGACCGGCATCGACCACGAGGGCGCGCAGCCCGGGCCGAACGGGGACACGGCCGAGGCGGCGGGCGGCCCCCCCCCCCCCCCCCCCCCCCCCCCCCCCCCCCGGGGCCCCCCCCCCCCCCCCCCCCCCCCCCCCCCCCCCCCCCCCCCCCCCCGGCCGGGATCAATCCGAGTACTTGATCTCGGCCAGGAAAGTTCGCCACTGATCACGCCGGAAGCACAGCACCGCGG
>NZ_JAIUJZ010000303.1:0-5144 GCF_020176775.1 Saccharopolyspora sp. 6M | reverse complement strand
CCCCACCGGCGTTCCCCTCGCCCGCCACCTGCTCCCCGGAGGACGACCATGACCCACGACGTCGAAGCGGTCCACGACCTCGCACCGGTCGTCGACCGGCTGCCCGGCGAACCCGTCCCCTACTACCTCGCGAGCGGGGAGGGGCGGCGCTACGAGCTGGACGGCGTGCTGTGGACCGTCATCGCCCGCGCCGCCGCCACCGGCGGCCTGTTCGACGCCGCCTACGTCAGCGGCGGGCGCGGCGCGGAGGTGCCGTGGCACGCCCACGCCGTCGAGCAGCGCTCGTTCTACGTGTTCGACGGCAGCGTGCAGGTGTGGCTCGGCGAGCGCAGCCGCGTGCTCACCCGCGGCGACTCGCTGCACGTGCCGCCGGGGAGACCGCTGGCGCTCCGGATGCTGGCGCACGTGACCCGGCTGCTCACCTGGGCGGCGCCGGGCGGTTCGCTGGAGCTCGTGGAACGGCTCGGCACCCCGGTGCGGCGGCACGTGCACTCCGGCCGCACCGGGGCCACCACCTCGGCGCCGCAGCGGGCCGACGCGGGCGCCCCGCTCGGCATCACCTTCCCGGACGCGGCGCGGGCGGATGCGCTGGACGAGTGGGACGCGGAGCTGCCGCAGGGCGTGCGGCCGTACTTCCTGCGGCTCGGCGAGGGCGACCGCCGGGAGACCGGGGAGAGCCTGAACACCTACCTGACGCGCGGCGCGAACACCGGCGGCCGCTACTTCGCCATCGACACCCTCGGATCCCGGTCGGAGTACTTCGTCCGGCACTTCCACCGGCTGCACACCGAGAACTTCCTGTGCGTGTCGGGACGCGTCCGGCTGCACGTCAACGGCCGGGAGGTGCTGCTGACCGAAGGGGATTTCGTGCACGCCCCGGCGGGCACCATCCACACCTTCGCGTTCGAAGCGCACAACACCCGGATGCTCGGCATCCTCACCCCCGACGTGTTCGAACCGTTCTTCGACCTCACCGGCCGCCCCACCGATCTGCACGTGCATCCGGAGCTCCCGGCGGACCTCGCGGTGGACCCGGCGCGGCTGGCCGCGACCGACCTCGACCTCGTGGTCGTCGGACCGCCGCCGGAACGCGGGAGGACGATCGGCGGCTGATCCCGCATCCGGGGGAACCGCGGGGTGCAACGGGGTCGCAACCCTTCCGGGCGCGGTGGCGGTCGGGTTCGCTGAGTTCCGGACGCGCCGTCACCGGCGACGGCGCGCGCTGCTCCGGGAGGTCCGCCCATGTCCCAGACGCTCGGTGAGAACCAGACGACCCGCACTGCTTCGGAAACCCGGCCGGCGCGGCCGGACCAGGCGCGGTGGGAGACGCGGCCACCGGCGGAGAGGTCCGCCGCCCGCGCCCGCGCCGAGGACTGGCTCGCCGAGTTCGAGGCGGCGCTGGCGGCCGGCGACGCGGACCGCGCCGCCGGGCTGTTCGCCACCACCTCGTTCTGGCGCGACCTGGTCGCGTTCACCTGGAACCTCAAGACCGTGGAGGACCGGGACGGCGTCGCCGACCTGGTGCGCGCCACCGCCGAGACCACCGACGCCCGCGGTTTCCACCTCACCGCGGAACCGACCGAGGCCGACGGCGTGGTCGAGGCGTGGCTCGGGTTCGAGACGGCCGCGGGGCGCGGGAAAGGGCACCTGCGGCTCGTCGACGAGGGCGCGTGGACGCTGCTGACGACGCTGCACGAGCTGACCGGCCACGAGGAGCCGAGCGGGCACCGCCGCCCGAAGGGCGCCGAGCACGGCGTCGATCCGGACCGGACCACCTGGCAGGAGGCCAGGGACGCCGAGGCCGCCGAGCTCGGCCGCACCCGCCAGCCGTACGTGGTGGTGGTCGGCGGCGGGCAGGGCGGCATCGCGCTGGGCGCGCGGCTGCGCCAGCTCGGGGTGCCGCACGTGGTGCTCGACGCGCACGCCCGTCCCGGCGACCAGTGGCGCGGCCGGTACAAGTCGCTGTGCCTGCACGACCCGGTCTGGTACGACCACCTGCCGTACCTGGACTTCCCGCGGAACTGGCCGGTGTTCGCGCCCAAGGACAAGATCGCGGACTGGCTGGAGATGTACACCAAGGTCATGGAGATCAACTACTGGTCTTCGTCGACCTGCCGCTCCGCCTCCTACGACGAGCGCACCGGGGAGTGGACGGTGCTGGTGGACCGCGACGGCGAGCGGATCGAGCTGCGCCCGCGGCAGCTGGTGCTCGCCACCGGCGTGTCCGGCAAGCCGAACGTGCCCGAATTCCCCGGCCAGGACCGGTTCCGCGGCGAGCAGCACCACAGCTCGCGGCACCCCGGGCCGGACGCGTACCGGGGGAAGCGGGCCGTGGTGATCGGCTCCAACAACTCGGCGTTCGACATCTGCGGGGCGCTGTGGGAGGTCGGCGCCGACGTGACGATGGTGCAGCGCTCCTCCACGCACATCTCCAAGTCGGATTCGCTGATGGAGCTGTCGCTGGCGCCGCTCTACTCCGAGGAAGCGGTCGAAGCGGGCATCACCACCCAGCAGGCCGACCTGGTGTTCGCCTCCCAGCCGTACCGGATCATGGACCGGTTCCAGCGGCCCGCGTGCGACGCGATGCGGGAACGCGACGCCGACTTCTACGCGCGGCTGGAGGCCGCCGGGTTCCGGCACGACTTCGGCGACGACGATTCCGGGCTGTTCATGAAGTACCTGCGGCGCGGGTCCGGCTACTACATCGACGTCGGCGCGGCCGAACTCGTCGCGGACGGGCGGGTGGCGCTCGCGCACGGGCAGGTCGCGGAGCTCACCGAGGACGCGGTACTGCTCGCCGACGGCACCGAGCTGCCCGCGGACCTCGTCGTCTACGCCACCGGGTACGGCTCGATGAACGGGTGGGCCGCGGACCTGATCAGCCAGGAGGTCGCGGACAAGGTCGGCAAGGTGTGGGGCCTCGGTTCCGACACCACCAAGGACCCGGGTCCGTGGGAGGGCGAGCAGCGCAACATGTGGAAACCCACGCAGCAGGAGGCGCTGTGGTTCCACGGCGGCAACCTGCACCAGTCCCGGCACTACTCTCTGTACCTGGCGTTGCAGCTCAAGGCGCGGGCCGAGGGGATCCCCACTCCCGTCTACGGGTTGCAGGAGGTGCACCACACCAGGTGAGTCCGGGCCGCTCCCGCGCTCGCACGACCGGGCGCGGGAGCGGTCCCCGCCCCCGGGATCACCGGGCGAGGCGGCGGACCCCCGGCGCGGTGGAGCGGGACAGCAGCGGCCCGGTGCGGTCCGGCGGCGCGACCTCCACGCCGGGGGCGATCCGGTACGGGCGGGCCAGCACGAGGCCGCCGAGGGACTTGCGCAGCCGGGACACCTCCGCGCGCACGGTCACCAGGTGGGTGCGGTCGCCGTAGAGCGCCTCGGACAGCTGCGCGGCCGAGAGCCCCGCCGGTCCCGCGTGCGCCAGCAGCACCAGCAGCTCCGCGTGCCGCACCGGCAGCGGGTGCACCCAGCTGCCGGTGCCCTCCACGACGGCGCGCGGCGGGGACGAACCGAGGTCCAGCGCGAGCCGCATCCGCGGCGCGGGTTCCGGGCGCAGCAGCCAGCCGCCCGGCACCGGTTCCGGCAGGCAGTGGCCGACGCCGTGCACCGCGACCGGCACCCCGGACCGCGGCGCCCCGACCCGGTCCGGCCCGGCCATGCCGGTGGCCGCGGCGACCCAGCCGTGCTCGTCCACCACCAGGCCCGGCCCGCGCAGACCGGCCAGCAGCGGCCCGGCCACCTGCCGCAGCGAGTCGAGCCCGCGCGCATGCTCCCGGCGCAGACCCGCTTCCGCGACCTTCACCGCGGTGCCGACCAGCGCCACCGTCAACGGGTGCACGGTCTCCACCGGGCCGCTGACGTCCACGATGCCGAGCAGGTGCCCGGTGCGCGGGTCGTGCAGCGGAGCGGCGGTGCAGGTCCACACGTGGTGGGCGCGCAGGAAGTGCTCCGCGGCGAACATCTGCACCGCAGCGCCCTCGGCGAGCGCGGTGCCGATCGCGTTGCCGCCGACCACGTCCTCCGACCAGCGCGCGCCTTCGGCGAAGCCGATGCGGTCGGCGCGATGCCGGACCAGGTTCGCGCCCTCGCGCCACAGCACCACGCCGTCGGCGTCGGTCACCACCATCACGTGCCGGGAGTCCTCGGCGACCGCGGTGAGCGCGGCCCGCAGCTCCGGCAGCACCGGCCGCAGCCCGCTGCGCTCGCGGCGGCGCTGCACCTCGGCCGCGTCCGCCGGATCGGGCGGGAACAGCAGGTCCGGGTCCACGCCCTGGGCGCGGGCGCGCCGCCACGAGCGGGCCACCAGCGCGCGCGGCTGCGCCGGGGCGCGCCCTCCGGAGAACAGGGCGTCGTGCACCTGCGCGAGCGTCCGGGCCCGTTCGCGCACCGATCGCGCGTCGTCCACCGCCACCTCCCGCCGCCGGGTGTGGCCCACACCATAACCACGCCGCACCCGGGGGACGGAAGACCGCGACGGCTTATCAGCATGTGACAACGAGGGTTGGCGGGCGCGGTGCGCGCGGGCCACGATTCGGCCGCGCCGAATCCGGCGCGTCTCCACCGAACCCGCAGGGAGCCGAGCCAGTGATCTTCATCGTCGTCAAGTTCCACGTGCGGCCCGACCACGCCGACCAGTGGCTCTCGCTGGTCGACGAGTTCACCCGGGCGACCCGGAACGAGCCGGGCAACCTGTTCTTCGACTGGGCCCGCAGCGTCGACGACCCGAACGAGTTCGTGCTCACCGAAGGCTTCGCCTCGCAGGAGGCCGGCGTCGAGCACGTGCAGTCCGCGCACTTCCAGGCGGCGCTGGAACGCATGTCCGAGGCCATCTCCGCGACCCCGGACATCATCAACGTCGAGGTCCCCGGCGACGGCTGGTCGAAGATGGGCGAACTCGCCCCGAAGAACTGAGGACGCACCGAACGCCCGGGTGCGCCGGGGCGTTCGTCCGCGGAACGTCGCTGCCGGTTCTTGAGCCTGAACAGCGGCCCTCACCGGTCGGCGGCGGAGCCGGTGGCGAGTCCACCCGAGCAGCGGGACCACCCGCGGGTTCTCAGCGGTTCCCTCGCGAGGACAGCGATTTCTCCTGTGGCGGAGCCACCGGTGAAATCGATCCCGCAGCGAGGGAACCGCTGAGG
>NZ_JAIUJZ010000302.1:0-5228 GCF_020176775.1 Saccharopolyspora sp. 6M | reverse complement strand
CACCGCCTCACCCGGACCCGGATCGGGGACGATGATGTCGACGACCTCGACCGGCGCTCCCTTGCCGGTCGCCACGACGCCGCGCACTTCGGTCATCCAGAGCTCCAGTTCAGACGTGGGGAAATCCTGCAGGATTCGGTTGTCACCAGCCGTATTCGCCGGCGGCGTCGATGAGCCAGTCCGCGACGTACCGCGCGAACGACGAACGCACGATCAGCCAGTAGGTGGGCAGCGCCGCGTCCCGGCACACCAGCACGACGGCGGCCCGCGCCAGCAGCGTCTGCGCGCACCGGCCGGTCGCGAAGCCGCGCGGATGCAGGTCCAGCGCGCAGCCCATGTTCAGCAAGTCCCGGGCGTGCGGCCCGGAAACCTCCAGGATGGTGCGGTGCGCGGACACGTCCACCACCGCGCCGTGATCGCCGTCGAGCGCGGTGGTCAACGTGTCCGAAATGGACTCGGCGGCGCCTTCCGGTCCGATCAGCAGCCATTCGTCCGGGCCGAGGCCGAGGACCAGCGCTCCTTCGGCGTGCACCACCTCGCCGGGCTGGTTCGGCAGCATCGCGTGGATCGCGGTGCCGATCCGCTCCGCGCCGGACCCCTTCGGGTCCACCCGCAGCGTGATCTGCGCCTTGAACGGCACCTCGGTGATGTGCACGGCGTCCGGCCCGGACCGCGCGGCGAGCGCCTCCGCCCGGGTCGCCAACGGGGACTCTCCGTAGGGCTCAGCCATCGCGGCGCGCTCCTTCCTTGTCGTAGAAGACGGGTTCGGTGACCGTGAGCGGGACCAGCCGGCCGTCGAGCGGGCTGTAGACGGTGTCGCCGATGCGGTCCCGCCCGCCCTTCACCAGCGCCAGGCTGAACCCGCCGCCGAGCACCGCGCTGCGGTAGCTGGAGGTGACGTGGCCCAGCATCGGCACCGGTGGGGCGGGCAGCACCTCGCTCGCCACCAGCTGCGACCCTTCCGGCAGCACCAGGGATTCGTCCTGCGGTCGCAGGCCGACGAGGTGCTTGCGGTCCGGCCGGGCGTTGTCGGCGCGGGCGAAGGAGCGCATGCCGAGGAAGTCGTCCTTCTTCTTCGACACCGCCCAGCTCATGCCGAGGTCGTGCGGGGTGACGGTGCCGTCGGTGTCCTGCCCGACGATCGGGAAGCCCTTCTCCGCGCGCAGCACGTGCATCGTCTCGGTGCCGTACGGGGTGATGTCGAAGGGGCGGCCGGCTTCGTGCAGGGCTTCCCACACCTCGCGGCCGTACCACCAGGGCACGTTGATCTCGAAGGCGAGCTCGCCGGAGAAGCTGATCCGGCACACCCGCGCCCTCCTGCCCGCGACGACGCCGTCCTGCCAGGACATGAAGGGGAACGCGTCGTTGTCCAGCTCCAGCCCGGTGGCCACCCGGGCGAGGACTTCGCGGGACTTCGGCCCGGCGAGCGCGATGGTGGCCCACTGCTCGGTGACCGAGGTCAGGTGCACCCGCAGCTGCGGCCACTCGGTCTGCAGCCATTCCTCCAGCCAGTCCAGCACGCCGGCCGCGCCACCGGAGGTGGTGGAGAGGAGGTACCGCTGCTCGCCGGTGCGCATCACGGTGCCGTCGTCGAAGACCATGCCGTCCGCGGTGCACATCAGCCCGTACCGGATGCGGCCGACCTTGAGCGTGCTCATCTTGTTGGTGTAGACGAGGTCGAGGAACGCGGCGGCGTCCGGCCCCTGCACGTCGATCTTGCCGAGGGTGGACACGTCCTGCATGCCGACCCCGGAACGCACCGCCGCGCACTCCCGCAGCACCGCGGTCTCCATGTCCTCCCCGGGCCGCGGGTAGTACCAGGGCCGCTTCCACTGCCCCACGTTCTCGAACGGCGCCCCGCGCTGCACGTGCCAGTCGTGCATCGCGGTGACCCGCACCGGGTCGTAGAGGTCGCCGCGGTCGCGCCCGGCGAGGGCGGCGAACGCGACCGGCGTGTAGGGGGCGCGGAACGTGGTGGTGCGGGACGGTTCCCGCCCGAGCAGCTGCGCGATGATGCCGGAGGTGAGGGTGCCGGAGGTCTTGCCCTGGTCGTGCGCGGTGCCGATGGTGGTGAACCGCTTGACGTGCTCCACCGAGTCGAGCCCGGCGCCGACGGCCTTGCGGATGTCGGCGACGGTGGCGTCCCGCGCGAGGTCGACGAACTGGTTGGCGCCTTCGGAGTCGGCGGGGCTGGGCAGCAGCCAGGTGGTGCGCCCGGCCAGCACCGGCGGGTTCTTCGCCGCGGGCAGTTCGGGCGCCACGGCGTCGAACCCGGCGGCGCGCGCCGCGGCTCCGCCCGCTTCGGCACCGGTGCGCAGGCAATCGCCGGTGCCGAACACGCCGGCGCAGGCACCGGCCGACCGCACGGAGCGCAGGTCCTCCTCGGGCACGTACCCGCCGATCCGCTCCGAGTAGCGCACCCCGCCGCGGCCCTGGGCTTGCAGGTGCACCGCCGGGTTCCAGCCGCCGGAGACCAGCAGCAGGTCGCAGCGCACCACTTGGCGGACGGTCACCGGCTGGTGCTCGTCGGAGCGCAGCCCGGCGAGGTGCGCGCTGACGACCCGGCCGACGCCGGAGGTGCCGACGACGGCGGCGTCCGGGCGGATCGTGATGCCGCGCTCCACGCACAGCGAGGCCCAGTAGGTGGGCACCACGTCGCGCACGTCGACGATGGCGGCGATCTCCACCCCGGCGTCGTGCAGGTCGATCGCGGCCGCGTAGGCGCTGTCGTTGGTGGTGAACACGACGGCCCGCGTGCCGGGCAGCACGCCGTAGCGGTGCAGGTAGCTGCGGGCGGACGCGGCGAGCATGGTGCCGGGCCGGTCGTTGCCGGTGAACACCACGGGCCGTTCGTGCGCCCCGGTGGCCAGCACGGTCTCGCGGGCCCGGATGCGCCAGATGCGCTGGCGGCTGGGCGCGTCGTCGCCGCGGTGCTGCACGGCCACGAAGTAGCCGTCCTCGTAGTGCCCGAAGACGGTGGTGCGCGGGAGGGTGCGCACCTCCGGCAGCGATTCGAGTTCGGCGACGGCGCGGCGCACCCAGTCGGTGCCGGGCTTGCGGTCGAGCTCTTCGCCGCTGCCGAGCAGGGCGCCGCCGAACTCGGTGTCGGCGTCGGCGACGATCACCCGCGCCCCGCTGCGGGCCGCGGTCAGCGCGGCGGCCAGCCCGGCCGGTCCGGCGCCGACGACGAGCACGTCGCAGTGCGCGTGCATCGCGTCGTAGCGGGCCGGGTCGGGTTCGTCCGACAGCCGTCCTTGGCCGGGGATGGAGGTGGCTTCCAGGCCGTCGACGAGTTCGACGGTGGTGGCGGTCAGCATCGGTTCCGGGAACGGCTTCTCGATCTGCACCAGGGCGTTCGGGTCTTCCGGCCCGGCGGCCATGATGCCGCGGGGGCGCCCGTACTTGATGCTGGTGGAGATCTGGTGCACGCCGTTGGCCAGCAGCGCGGAGGCGAGGGTGTCGCCTTCGCGGCCTTCGTAGTCCTGGCCGTCGAAGCGGAACCGGACGGGCCGGCGGCGGTCGATGCGCCCCCCGTCGGCGGTCCTGAACTCGTTGCTCACCTGGTCACCGTCCTCGTCGCGCCGTCGGGGTGGATCTCGTTGGTGGTGGTGTCGCGCTGCACGGTGAACCAGCGCCGGCAACCGGCGTGGTGCGACCAGCGCTCGGTGAACACGCCCTTCGGATTGGCGCGGTAGAACAGGAATCGCGCCCAGTCCTCATCGGACACCGACTGCGGGTCGTCCGGGTAGCGGACGTCGGCTTGACCGCCGTAGTGGAATTCGGTCTCGTTCCGCGGCCCGCACCACGGGCAGGGGATCAGCAGCATGTGCGGACTCCGTTCAGTGCGCGACGCCCGCGGCGCCGTGCTCGTCGACGAGGGCTCCGGTGGTGAACCGCTCCAGCCCGAAGGGCGCGTTGAGCGGGTGCGGTTCGTCGTGGGCGATGGTGTGCGCGTAGCACCAGCCGACACCGGGCGTGGCCTTGAACCCGCCGGTGCCCCAGCCGCAGTTGACGTACAGGCCGTCGAACGGGGTGCGGCCCATGATCGCGGAGGCGTCGGGGGTGACGTCCACGATCCCGGCCCAGGTGCGCAGCACGTGCGCCCGCGCGAAGATCGGGAACAGTTCGACGGCCGCGGTGAGCTCGCGTTCGATGGTGTGGAACGCGCCGCGCTGCCCGTAGGAGTTGTAGGCGTCGATGCCGGCGCCGAGGACCAGTTCTCCCTTGTGCGCCTGGCTGACGTAGACGTGCACGGCGTTGGACATGACCACCGTGGGGTGCACGGGTTCGAGCAGTTCGGACACGAGCGCCTGCAGCGGGTGGCTCTGGATCGGCAGCCGCAGCCCGATGGTGTCGGCGAGCACCGAGGTGCTGCCCGCGGCGGCCAGCGCGACCTTGCCCGCGCGGATGTTCCCGCGGGTGGTCTCGACGCCGACGACCCGGTCGCCGACGGTCTCGAATCCGGTGACCTGGCAGTTCTGCACCAGGTCCACGCCCATCCGGTCCAGCGCGCGGGCGAAGCCCCAGGCGACGTGGTCGTGCTTGGCGATGCCGGCCCGCGGCTGCCAGGTGCCGCCGTGCACCGGGTAGCGGAGGTCCTCGGAGGTGTTCAGGATCGGGCAGATCTCCTTGACCTGCGCGGGATCCAGCCATTCGGCGTCGACGCCGTTGAGCTTGTTCGCCTCGACGCGGCGAACGCTGTCGCGGACCTCCTGCAGCGAGTGCGCCAGGTTCAGCACGCCGCGCTGGGAGAACAGCAGCGGGTAGTCCAGCGCTTCTTCGAGCCCTTCCCACAGCTTCAGCGCGTGCTCGTAGAGCCCGGCGCTCTCGTCCCACAGGTAGTTGGAGCGGATGATCGTGGTGTTGCGGGCCATGTTCCCGCCCGCGAGCCAGCCGCTCTCCAGCACCGCGACGTTGGTGATGCCGTGGTTGACGGCGAGGTAGTAGGCGGTGGCGAGCCCGTGCCCGCCGCCACCGACGATCACCACGTCGTAGGAGCGCCTCGGGTCCGGGGAGCTCCAGAGCCGATCCGGGTGCTCGGGCAGGTCTGCACCGGGTGTGCGCGGCGACATCAGAGCCCTCCGTTCAGGTTCGGGTACAGCGGGAACTTGCGGGTGAGCGCCTCGACGCGGTCGCGCAGCGCCTCGGTGTCGATGGTGGGTTGGAGTGCCCCGGCGATGATGTCGGCGACTTCGGTGAATTCGGTGGTGGTGAAGCCGCGGGTGGCC